>JAYVDE010000611.1:0-8856 GCA_043749575.1 Burkholderiaceae bacterium
CAGCGCTTCCGCGCGATCATGCACGGGCTCGACCATGCTCAATCCTCAACCCTTCACTGATCGCCAAGCAGGTGTTGCGCTTGGGATTTGAAACCGCCCAGCTTTTTCACCATAATCGGCACAACCGGCACGGCCTACTGGGCCAAACCCTTGATCCCGCCGGTCGTGGCGGGCGGTTGGCGCCGGGCCACCAAGCCGCATCGCCGGTCAGGCGTCTTCCAGCCGGTAACCCAGCCCGCGCTGGGTGTGGATCAGCGGCCGGGCAAAACCGTCGTCGACCTTGCTGCGCAAACGGCGGATGTAAACATCCACCACGTTGGTCAACGGGTCCTCGTTGGTCCCCCAGACATTGGCCAAAATCCGCTCGCGGCTGAACAGCCGGCCGGGTGCCGACATCAACAGCTCCAGCAAGGCCAGCTCGCGGGCGGTGAGCGTGATGGCGCGGCCGGCGCGGCTGGCGCGCATGGCGCGGGTGTCGAGCTCAAGATCGGCCACCACCAGCACATCGCTGGCCGCCGCCAGCTGTTGGTGGCCGCGCCGCGCCAGCGCATCGATGCGTGCCAGCAGCTCTTCAAACTCGAAGGGTTTGACCAGGTAGTCATCGGCGCCCAGACGCAGGCCGCTGACCCGGTCTTCCAGCGTGCCCAGGGCAGTAAGCATCAGTATCGGCAGGTGGACCCGCATCGCGCGCAAGGTCTGGCAGACCTCCAGGCCGCTCATGCCGGGCAGCATCACGTCGAGCAGCATCACCGTGGGCGCACCGTCGCCGGCCGCTGTGCGCGCCGCGTCGCGGGCCATCGCCAAGCCGTCGGGCCCGTTGCGCGCGACCTTCACGCGGTGGCCCTCGGCCCGCAGGCCGCGGTCGAGAAAGTCGGCGATGCGCACGTCGTCTTCCACCAGCAGGATGTTCATGCGGCGCCCCGGTAGGGGTGGTCAAGCAGCAACGGCAGGCGCAGCAGCACGGTGGTGCCGCTGCCCAGCTGGCTGTCCAGCGTGATGTCGCCGCCATGGGCGCGGGCCAGCGCGCGGCCGATCGCCAGGCCCAGGCCGCTGCCATCGGCCCGGTGCTGGCGGGCTTTGGCACTGCGGAAGTTGCGCTCGAAGACCTGCGCCAGGTCGTCGGCAGCGATGCCGATGCCGTGGTCGGCGATGCGCACTTCGCAGTACGCGACACCGTCAGCGGCCACCGGGCAACGCTGAACGGCCACCGCCACCGTGCCGCCGGCATGCGAGTAGCGCACCGCGTTGTCGAGCAGCAGCAACAGCAACTGGCGCAGCCGTTGCGGATCGGCCAGCACCGGCAGGGCCCCCGCGGCAGGCTGGGCAGCACGCACCGTGACGCCCCGCTCATGCGCCAGGGCGCAGGCCTGTTCGACGGCCTGTTCCAGTGGCCCGGCCAGATCCAGCGGGCGGCGGTTGAGCGCCAGCGCGTCGATGTCGCTGCGCGCCATCGTCAGCAAGTCATCGATCACGGCGGCCAGTTGGCGCGACGTGGCCACGATGCGCTGCAGCGCCGCGCGGTAGTCCTCGGCTGGTCGGTCGCGGGCCCGCAGCGTGATTTCTGCTTCGCCCAGGATCGCCGTGGTCGGCGTGCGCAGCTCGTGGCTGATGTCGGCGAACAGCCGGCGGCGGCGAGAATCCACTTGCTGCAGCGCTTCGAGCGCGCTTTGCAGCTCGCCGGTGCGGGCGGCCACCAGCGCCTCCAATTGCTGGCGGGCCTGGGCCTCGCGGGACCGGTGGTCGGCCAGTTCAACGGCCATGGCGTTCATGCTGCGGGCCACCGAGGAGAACTCGTCCGGCCCGTCCAGCGCGATGCGGTGGCCCAGATCGCCGCGCTGCAGCGCCCGTGCGCCCGCGTTCAACTCGTTCAGCGGGCGGCGCAAGGCACGGGCAAAACCCGCCGCCAGCAGCAGCGCGGCCAGCGCGATAGCCAGCGCCGTGCCCAGCCACAGGCCACGCATCCAGCGCAGCGCCTGGTCGGCGCCGGCGCGCTCACGGGCCACCGCGACCGACTCGCGCTGGATGCTGTCGGCCAGCAGCTGGCGCAGATCTCGGCCGCGTGAGATGTCAAACATCTCACCAGCGGACTGCCAGGCCTGGCGGGCCTGGGTGCCCGGCGGCAAGGGCTGCACTTGCGCGGCCGCCACCTTGAGGCTGGCCATGCTGTCGGCCAGCACGGCCAGGGCATCCTGGCGCTGCAGGTGTTCGGCGCGTGTGGCATCGCTGCGGTCCATCTCAATGGCCCGGGCAGACAGGCTGCGCAGTTGTTCCAAGGTGCGCTGCATGTCTGCCTGGTAGCGCAGCCGCGGCTCACCGGCGGTGTTGGGGTCGAGCTGGGCCTGCGTGAACCAAGCCCGCAAACGCAGCTTGGTGACGGTGAGGTCCTTGAACCCCAGCGCGATGTCAGAGGCCACGCGGCCGCGCAGCACATGGTCGTTGGCCACGCTCAGTGCCCAGACGGCGACCAGGCCTTCGAGCACGGCAGCGCCGGCCAGCGCGGCAAGGGCAAGGGTCAGGCGGCGGGCAAACATCGGCCGAATCATCGCGCAGGCGGCACCTTGTGGCATGGCGCAGAGATGAACGCCAGATGAACAGGCTGCGATCGCTGCGCGGCTGTCATCTGAGGTTCATGCGAATGTCATGGCCTGCTCATGCGGCCTTCAGCGGGCGTTCAATCGCGGCGATTGCAATGGCTGCAGTGCCGGACACACCGTTCCAGGCACCCCGCCATTCAACGAACCCTTCAACGGAACACGCCACATGACGTTCAACCGGATCACCCTGGCCCATTTCTCGCTTGCCGTCGCCAGCACGGCTCTCGCCGGCACCGCCATCGCGCGGACACCGATCGTCAACACCTCGATCAGCGAAGCCGAGGTGCTGGCCGCGCAAAAGGGCTGGGGCGACGCGCTGGTGGCCATCAGCGATACCTACAGCAAAAGTGGCCAGCCAGCGGCCAAGGCGCTGGCCGAGAAGGTGATCGACGGCGCTTATGGCTACAACTTCGGTCCGGTGCTGTTCAAGCCCACGCTGACCGAAGCACCGCAGACCTTTCGCACCACCCGTGAAGGCGCACTGTCGTACTTTGTCGGCGGCAACAGCAACTTTCCCAAAGACACCGGCTTTGCGCTGAAGGGCTGGAAGAAGGTGGAAGTCCAAAACGCGGCGATCTTCCTGGCAGGCGACGTGGCCACCTCGATGGGCAACGTGTCGTTCACCGACAAGGACGGCAAGGTGACCACGGTCGACAAGACCTGGAAGTTCAAGAAAGACGATGCCGGCAACCTGCGCATCGTGGTCCACCACTCGTCACTGCCCTACACCAGCAAGTGATGATCGGCCGGGGCTGTTCGACCGGCATCGCCGCGCACAAGCTTGGAAGGGGTCGCTAGCGGGTCGCCCACCGCCACCTGCGTGCCTGCGTGCCTGGTACCTGCGGTCACGAACCGGCCGCGCGCCGCCCGGATCAACCGGTGCGCAAGAAGTCAATCAGCAAGCGGTTCACCGCCGCCGGCTGTTCTTGCTGCACCCAATGCCCGGCGCCGTCGACCAGGTGCACACCACGCAGCTGCGGGCAGACGCTGGCCTGCATCGCCGCCAGCGCGCCGGGCTTCTGGTGCAGGCCCCAATCGCAGCGGCCAGCGATGAACAGCGCCGGCACCTCGATGTGCCGGCCGGCGAAGACCTGCAGTTCGGCCTGTCGATTGATGCCGCCCGCTCGCCGCTGCGCGCCGTCCCGCCGAGCGGGCGCGAGCCCGCCTTCGGGCGGCCGAGCGGCAGGCTCATCGCCGATGCTGCAGCGGTACCAGTTCAGGCCGCCCTGAAACCCGGTGCGCTGGTACTCGCTGCTGTAGACGCGCAGGGCCTCTTCAGGCAGCCATTGACAGGCGGCCACCTGTGCCGGCGTGGGCAGGTGCGGCGCCACCGTCTCGGCCATGCCCTGGTGCAGGTCCATCACGTAGTAGGTCGGCAGCCGCGCCAGCTCGCTGGCCGTCCAGCCCAACAGCGGCGCGGGCTGGTTGCCCGGCCAGTCGGCGCTTTTGTGGTGGTAATAGGCGCGCAGCATGTCGTGCACGCCTTGCGGGCAGTGCAGCAAGTCGTCATTCGCGCCACGGGTGGCGTAGTGCCATTGGTAGTGCTTGCGCGGGCGTGGCAACGCGGCCAGCGCGTCGTGGATCGACGGCTGCGGCGGCTGCGGTGCGCGCACGGTGTCGAAGGGGATGGCCGGCGGACCGCCGAAGGGCGCGCTCATCAACACCACCGAGCGGAACACGTCGGGCCGCAGCAGCGCGCACCAGGCGGCCAGCGGCGCGCCGAAATCATGTCCCACCACGGCGGCCACTTGACGGTGGCCCAGCGCCAGCACCAAGCCCAGTGCGTCGCGCGCCAGGTTGAGCATGCCAAAGCTGGCCACATCGCCGTCGTAGCGGTCGTCCCAGCCGGTGGTGCGGCCGTAACCCCGCTGATCGGGCGCGATGGCGTGGTAACCCGCCGCCGCCAGCGCCGGCAGCACGTGGCGCCAGCTGTAGGCCAGCTCGGGGAAGCCGTGCAGCAGCAGCACGACCGGCCGGCCCGCCACCTCGTGGCCGGCTTCCAGCAGGTGCACCGTCAAGCCGTTGATGTCGGGCACGAAGCGGCTGCGCACGCCCGGCGGCAGCAGGGCGGTGTCCAAGGGTGGCAGCGGCGTGGTGGGCGGGGCAGGCCGGGCAGGCCGGGCAGGCCGGGCAGGCCGGGCAGGCGGGGCAGGCGGGGCAGGCGTGGTGGGCGTGGTGGGCGTGGTCGATGCAGCGGCGGCTGCTTCGGCAGTGGGGGCGGCGGGCGGGGCGGTGCGCATCTCGGGCGGTCTCCTGGGTGGCAGATTGTGGGCCGCGGTCGGGCCTAGCATGGCCTGCTCCTTCTCCTCCACCAACGGACCGTCCACCATGCTGCTGACCGCTGCCGAAACCTCCCTCGTCGAGCAGGCCACCACGCTGGCGCGTGAACAGGTCAGCCCCCACGCCGCGCGCTGGGAGCGTGAACGCCGCATCGGCCACGAAGCGCTGCAGGCCGCCGTGGCGCTGGGCCTGACCCGGCTGCAGCTGCCGGTCTCGGCCGGCGGGCTGGACGCCTCGTTCAGCTGCAAGGCCGCGGTGGCCGAGGCGCTGGCCGGCGGCGACTTCGGCTTCGCGATGTCCTGGGTCAACACCCACAACGTGGCCGCCAAACTGGCGCGCGACGCCGCACCGCACATCGCCGCGCGTTATGTGCCCGACCTGGTGGCCGGCCGGCGCCTGGGCTGCACCGCGCTGACCGAGCCCGGCGCGGGCTCCGACTTCGCCGCCATCACCACGCTGGCGACCCAGGTCGACGGCGGCTGGCGAATCGACGGCGCAAAAGCCTGGATCACCAACGCCGCCGAGGCCGACGTGGTGGTGCTGTACGCGCAGACGGCACCCGGCAGCGGTGGCCGCGGCATCGCCGGCTTTCTGGTCGATGGCCGGCGCGCCGGCTTCGTGCGCGAGCCGGCTTTTGCGCTGGGCGGCCAGCACAGCATCGGCACCGGGGGCTTCCGGCTGGCCGGCTACCTGGCCAGCGACGACGAGCTGCTGCACCCGCCCGGCCAGGCCTTCAAGGCCGCGCTGGGCTCGATCAACGGCGCGCGCACCTACATCGCGGCGATGTGCTGCGGCATGGTCGGCGATGCGCTGCGGGTGGCCACCACCTACGGCCGCCAGCGCAGCGCCTTTGGCCAGCCGCTGGCCGAGCACCAGGGCTGGCGTTGGCGGCTGGCCGAAGCCGCCAGCGAGCTGGCAGCCTGCCGCTTGATGGTGGCCGAGGCCGCCAGGCTGATCGACGCCGGCCAGAACGCCGCCCCGGCGACCCAGTTGGCCGCCGCGCAGGCCAAGCTGCTGGCCAGCCGCATGGCCGACCGGCAGTTGCCAGCGCTGGCGCAGGCGATGGGCGCCGAGGGCCTGCGCGAGCACCAGCCCTTCGCCCGCCACCTGATGGGCGCCCGGGTGGCCGGCTTCGTCGACGGCTCGACCGAGATGCTGCTCGAACGCATCTGCGCGGCGCTGCCGGTTTGATCGCTTGAGACGCCGCGCGGCGTGACTTCTGCGGCAGGCATCACCCCAAATCGGCGCACCGCGCCGGGCAGGCTGCCGCTAAGCTGGCGCCTGCCGATGGCTGCTGGGGGCTAGCCGCCGCCGGCCTTGCACCCAAGGGTTGCCATTCGATGAACACGATGCTGTGGTGGGCCGGTCCGCTGGCCCTGATTGCGGTGCTGGCGCTGGTGGGCTGGGCCATGTTGCGGCGCCGGCCACACCCAGGCCAGCGCACGGCCGCCGCGCCCCGGGCAAAACCGCAGGCGCCCCAGTCACCCCTGCCGGCCGCGCCGGCCCGTGGCGTCACCGCCCAGCACCAGGCGGCCACCGAGGCGCTGCGCCAGGCGCGCCGTCGCAAGGCCGAGGACGAGGCGCGGCAGGCCGCTGAGCGCGCCGCGCCACGGCCGGCCGTGGCCCCTGCGGCCACCCCGCTAGCCGCCACGGCCGCCCACCGGACCGCGGCGCCAGCAGCGGCCTCAGGCACTGCCGCGCCACCCGCCGCCAGCCGCGTGCTGCCGCCGGTCGCCAGCCGGCCCGAGCCGGTCGTGCGGGTCGTGCCGGTGCTCAGCCCGCTGGCGATCCAGTTGAACACCGGCCGCGGGCCGCTCGTCTCGCCCGCCGCGGCGCCCGCCGGCCTGGCGCCGTTGCGGACCCCGCCACGCCCGACCTGGCGGCCGACCGTGCTGGTGGCCGACGATTCCAAGGTGGTGCGGGTGAAAACCGGCCGCTTGCTGGAGACACTGGGCTGGCGGGTGCTGCTGGCCGACAACGGCCAGACCGCGCTGCGCTGCCTGGACGACGAGTCGCCCGACCTGCTGATCACCGACGTGGAAATGCCCGGGCTCGACGGCTTCGGCCTCACCCGGCAGCTGCGCGCTGACCCGCGCTGGGCCCGCCTGCCGGTGATCATGATCACCTCGTCGGACGACAAGCACCGCGCCGAGGCCATCGCCGCCGGTGTCAACCTGCTGCTGGGCAAGCCCTACGCCGAGGCGGAGCTGCTCGCCCAGGCGCAGGGCTTGCTGGGCGCGGCCATGGCGCCCAGCGCGCCGGCGATGCATTGAGCGGCTGGCGGCCGCGCGGTAGCGTAGGCGCTCGCTGCGGGTTCGATCAGGGCACTCAGGGCGGGGCGCAGCGGAAGCTGGCGGCCGACTCGACATCGCCGCCGGCATAACGCATCACCTGCGGATGCGGGCACAGCGGCCGGCTGCGGGTCTTGGCCCAGGCCGCAGGCAGTTCCCGGTTGGCCGGGTTGACCCGGGCGTCGATGCGCTCGGGCGCCTTGCCGTTTTC
This sequence comes from Burkholderiaceae bacterium, assembly GCA_043749575.1. Taxonomy (GTDB): domain Bacteria; phylum Pseudomonadota; class Gammaproteobacteria; order Burkholderiales; family Burkholderiaceae_C; genus Pseudaquabacterium. Next base: position 7,377 of record JAYVDE010000611.1, read on the forward strand.
GACCCAGTCGACCAGCGCGCCGAGCGCGTCGAACTGGTCGGTGGCCGGCCCGCCCTGGCAGTGGCCCATCTGCGGCACCGCAAACACCCGCGCCACCGCGTTGGCGCTTTGCAGCCCCAGCTTGTGCTGCAGCCGGTCGGCCCAGCGCAGCGTGTCGTTGACCGAGAACACCGGGTCGCTGTTGCCGTGGTAGATCAGCAGCTTGCCGCCGCGCTTGGCAAAACCGGCCAGCAGCGGGTTGGCGGCGTCGGGCGGCGTCATCATCGCCATCGCCGATTCAGGGAACTGCGCGCTGGTGGCGAAGATCGCCGCGGCGTCACGGTCGAAGTCGAAGCGCGCCAGGTAGTCCAGCAGCGCCGCCGGCGTGCCGGCCGGCTGGGCCGGCGGCGTGCTGAAGATGTAGGCCAGCGAGGCCGCACCCAGGGTCGCGATGATCGGCTGGCGATTCCAAGGCGCGATGCTGGATTCGAGCTTCCAGGTGCGCCAGCCGGCCGCGCCGATGCCGCCGTCGAACGACCAATCGCTGTACAGCGCCTCGCCGCGGCTGTTGCGCGGGCCGGCGAAGGATTTGGCCAGCGCCTGCACCTGCACGGCGCTGAGGCAGCGCTCGGTCTTGGCGCCGCTGCACTGCAGCTCGGCCAGCTTGAAGACGCCCTGGCAGCGCTTGAGATCACCGACCATGCCGTCGACCAGCAGGTCCAGCCCGTCGCAGCGGGCCAGCACCTGGTCGGCCACCAGCCTCATGTCGGCCGGGCTGAAGGCGCGGCGGATGTCTTGGTCGACCCACTGCCAGCTCTGGATGTCCCAGGCGTGCTGCAGCGCCGCCTTGGGCAGGTTGAAGCCGGGTGCGCCGGCCAGGATGCCGTCGTAACGCTCGGGCTGGCGGCTGGCCGCCACCATGCCGTGGCGCCCGCCGTTGCTGCAGCCGGCCATGTAGTTGTAGCGCGGCTTGGCGCCGTAGTGGGCGGCGATCAAGCCCTGGGCCACCGGCCACAGCGCATCGGTGGCGCTGTGGCCGTAGTCGCGCCGGGCCTGGGGGTCGAGGCCGAAGACGTTGCCGCGCGCCAGGCCGCTGGGCAAATTGGCCGGGTCGTCGCCGTCGTGGCCCGAATCGCTGCTGATCACCGCGAAGCCACGTGACAACGCGTCTTGCGACCAGCTGCCCAGGTCGCCCCAGGCCGGCTTGACGATGCCGTCGTTGCCGCCGTTGACCTGGTGCAGGAAACGCTGGTTCCAGCCCTGCGGCAAGCGCATCTCGAAGCCGATGGCATAGCGCTTGCCGTCGCTGCCGCTGCGCTCGTTCAGCGCGCCCAAGACCCGGCAATGCGCCGGGTGGCCCTTGTCGTCGGCGGCCACGTCGCCGGCCTGGCTGATGCGCAGTCCGGCCAGGCTGGCGACGGCGACGGCGCCGGCCAGCTGGCCACAGGCCAGGGCAGCGGGGTCGGTGCGGTTCGCGCAGCTGGCCAGCCCCACACCCGCA
>JAYVDE010000612.1:0-8826 GCA_043749575.1 Burkholderiaceae bacterium
GGATGAAGAACCAGGATGGCGCAGCTTGTTCGGCCTGCAACTCGCGCACGGTGGTGATGGTGTAGGTTGGCCCGCTGCGCTGCAGTTCACGTGCATCGATGACCTGGCCCGGCTCGCCGGCCAGCAACTCGGTCAGCATCGCCAGCCGGTGCTGGGCCGGCGCCATCACCCGGCCGGCCTTCTGCCAAGGCGCGCCCGCGGGCAGCCAACGCAGCTCGTCCAACGCCAGCGCCTGCATCGCAACGCGAGCCAGCGCCCGGTGCGCCAAGTGCGGCGGGTCGAAGCTGCCGCCGAACAGGCCGATGCGAGCGAGCGCCATCAATCGCCGATCACGCTGCGGCGCCATCAGCAGCTTCATCCGCCGCCCCATCCGCCGCCCAATCACGCGGCCGCAGAAAGTCGGTGTACAGCCGCGCCTCGGGCGTGCCGGGCTCGGGGTGCCAGTCGTAGCGCCACTTCACCAGCGGCGGCATCGACATCAGGATGCTCTCAACGCGACCGCCCGATTGCAGGCCGAACAAGGTGCCGCGGTCGAACACCAGGTTGAACTCGACATAACGACCACGCCGGTAGGCCTGGAAATCACGTTCTCGTTCGCCATAAGGCAGGTCTCGGCGGCGCTCGACGATAGTCAGGTAGGCCGGCAAAAATGCGTCACCCACGGCGCGCAGCATCGCAAAGCCCGGCTCGAAGCCGCCCTCGGAAAAGTCGTCGAAAAAGATGCCGCCGATGCCGCGCGGCTCGTTGCGGTGTTTCAAGAAAAAGTAGTCGTCGCACCAGGTCTTGAAGCGCGGATACAGTCCAGCGCCGAAAGGCGCCAGCGCGTCGCGGCAGCTGCGGTGAAAGTGCCGGGCGTCTTCTTCGCAGCCGTAATAAGGCGTCAAGTCCATGCCGCCGCCGAACCACACCACTGGCGGCATGCCTTCGGGCAAGGCCGCGAACATGCGCACGTTCATGTGCACCGTGGGCACCATCGGGTTGCGCGGGTGGAAGACCAGGCTCACGCCCATCGCCTCGAACGGCGCACCGGCGAGCTCGGGCCGGTGCTGGGTGGCCGAGGGCGGCAGCTGTTGGCCCACCACATGGCTGAAGTTGCAGCCGCCCCGCTCGAGCAAACCACCGTCATCTTCGAAATGCTCCACCAGCTGGGTGCGGCCGTCGCCCTGCAGCCGTTCGCCGGGCGCGCGCACCCAGGCATCGGTGACAAATTGCTTGCCGTCGGCCAGTTGCATCGCCTCGACGATGCGCTGCTGCAGCCCCAGCAGGTAGCCGCGGACGGCCGCTGAGTCCAGCGCGCTGGCTGGCTGCGTCACCGCACCGGCGGGCTGCATCACCGCACCTGCGGGCTGTGGCTGCATCACCGCGGTTTGATGGCGCGGTGGCCAATGTCGCGGCGGTACAACACGCCGGCGATCTGGATGCCGGCCAGCGCCTGGTAGGCGCGTTGCTGCGCGAGTTTGGTCGAATCGCCCAGCACGGTGACACACAGCACCCGCCCGCCGGTGACGCGCAGCGTGCCGTCTTCGAGCGCGGTGCCGGCGTGGAAGACCACCGCATCGTCGGTGTCGACCGGCAGGCCGGTGATGATGTCGCCCTTGCGCGGCGTGGCCGGGTAGCCGGCAGCGGCCATCACCACACCCAGCGCCACGCGGCGGTCCCATTCGAGCTCAACCTTGTCCAGCGTGCCGTCGGTGGCGCTGAGCAGCACCTCCATCAGGTCGCTCTTGAGCCGCATCAGCAACGGCTGCGTCTCCGGGTCGCCCATGCGGGTGTTGAACTCCAGCGTCTTGGGCCGGCCCTGCTTGTCGATCATCAAGCCGGCGTAGAGGAAACCGGTGAACGGGATGCCGTCCTTGGCCATGCCGGCCACGGTGGGCAGGATGATCTCCTGCATCGCCTTGGCATGCACGTTGGGTGTGACCACCGGCGCCGGCGAATAAGCGCCCATGCCGCCAGTGTTGGGCCCCGTGTCGCCGTCGCCCAGGCGTTTGTGGTCCTGGCTGCTGGCCAGCGCCAGCACGTTTTTGCCATCGACCAGCACGATGAAGCTGGCCTCTTCGCCGACCAGGCATTCTTCGATCACCACCCGTGGCACGGCTTGACCATCGGCGCCGGCGTTGTGCAACAGACCCGGCGTGTGCGCGCCGAGCATGAAGTCGATCGCCTCGTGCGCCTCGGCCAGCGTGGTCGCCACCACCACGCCCTTGCCGGCGGCCAGGCCGTCAGCCTTGACGACGATGGGCGCGCCCACCTTGGCGACATGGGCGTGGGCCAGGGCCGCGTCGGTGAAGGTGGCGTACAGCGCAGTGGGGATGCCGTGGCGGGCCATGAAGTCTTTGGCGAAGGCCTTGGACGATTCGAGCTGTGCGGCGGCCTGGGTCGGGCCGAAGATGCGCAGGCCACGGGCGCGGAACACGTCGACCACCCCTGCCGACAGCGGCGCCTCGGGGCCCACCACGGTGAGCGCCACTTTCTGCGCCACGGCAAAGTCGGCCAACGCCACCGGGTCGGTGATGGGCACGTTCTGCAGCCGGCTGTCGCGCGCCGTGCCGCCGTTGCCCGGCGCCACGAACACCTGCTGCGCACGCGCACTCTGGGCCAGCTTCCAGGCCAGTGCATGTTCGCGGCCACCGCCGCCGATCACGAGAACATTCATTCGGCTTCGGCCATTTCGGCGTTGTGGAAAACGGCCTGCACGTCGTCCAGGTCTTCGATCACGTCCAGCAGCTTTTGCATACGTTCGGCGTCCTCGCCGGCCAGCGGGATGTTGTTCTCGGCGCGCATCGTCACCTCGGCGATGGCCGGCAAGAGGCCGGCGGCCTCCAGCGCGGCCTTCACCGCTTCGTAGTCGGCTGCCGCGCACAACACCTCGATCGCGCCGTCGTCACCGGTGATCACGTCCTCGGCGCCGGCTTCCAGGGCCACGTCCATCACCCGGTCCTCGGCGGTGCCGGGCGCAAAGACAAATTGGCCGCAGTGCTTGAACTGAAACGCCACCGAGCCGTTGGTGCCCAGGTTGCCGCCGTACTTGCTGAAAGCATGGCGCACCTCGGCGACGGTGCGCACGTGGTTGTCGGTCATGGTGTCGACGATGATCGCCGCGCCACCGATGCCGTAGCCCTCGTAGCGGATCTCCTCGTAGCTGATGCCTTCGAGCGAGCCCGACGCCTTGTCGATGTTGTACTTGATGCGGTCGGCCGGCATGTTGGCCGCCTTGGCGCGTTCGATGGCCAGCCGCAGCCGCGGGTTGGCGCTGACATCGGCCCCGCCTTGACGCGCCGCCACGGTGATCTCGCGGATGATGCGGGTCCACACCTTGCCGCGTTTTTCATCCTGCCGGCCCTTGCGGTGCTGGATGTTGGCCCATTTTGAATGTCCGGCCATGGTGTCCTCTGCGGTGCTGGCTGGGCAAGCTTGCGGCGCTGCGCTGCGCGGCGCTGCACGGCTTGCACTGTCTGAAATAACAACCGCGTATTCTACCGGGCCGGCATGTCGGCGCCTGGCCGGTATCGCCGCCGCCGAGAACTGGCGGCTGGCTCGCCCGAGGTGAATAGACTCTGCCCCCATCGGCTGGCCGGCCGGTCCGACTGGCCAACCTCCCAGTCAGTCAGTCAGGCAGGCACACAGCCCGCCCGCCAGCCACCCACCGCCGCTCGTCAGGACTTTGCACCATGCCCGATCCGATCTTGCTCGCCCGCCACGGCACGGTTGAATGCCAGTTGCTGCCCGCGCTGGCCAACCGCCACGGTCTGATCACCGGCGCCACCGGCACCGGCAAGACCATCACGCTGCAGACGCTGGCCGAGGGCTTTTCGAAAATCGGCGTACCGGTGTTCCTGGCCGACGTGAAGGGCGACCTCACCGGCCTTTCGCTGGCCGGCCGCATCAGCCCGAAGCTGGCCGCCCTGCTGGCCGAGCGCGGCATCGCGGCGCCCACGCCGCTGGCCTGCCCGACCACGCTGTGGGACGTGTTTGGCCGCGCCGGCCACCCGGTGCGCGCCACCGTCAGCGACATGGGGCCGCTGCTGCTGTCGCGCATGCTGGCGCTCAACGAGACCCAGGCCGGCGTGCTGAACATCGTGTTCAAGATCGCCGACGACAGCGGCCTGCTGCTGCTCGACCTGAAAGACCTGCGAGCGATGCTGCAGCATGTGGGCGAGAACGCGGCCCAGTTCACGACCGCGTACGGTTTGGTCAGCGCCGCGTCGGTGGGCGCCATCCAGCGCGGCTTGCTGCAGATCGAGCAACAGGGTGGCGCTCAATTTTTCGGCGAGCCGATGCTCGACATTTCCGACTTCATGCAGACCGTCGACGGCCAGGGCGTTGTCAACATCCTGGCCGCCGACCAGTTGATGAACGCGCCGCGGCTGTATGGCACGTTCCTGCTGTGGCTGCTGAGCGAGTTGTTCGAATTGCTGCCCGAGGTGGGTGATCTGGAGAAGCCCAAGCTGGTGTTCTTTTTCGACGAGGCGCACCTGCTGTTCAAGGACGCCCCGGCGGTGCTGGTCGAGCGCATCGAGCTGGTGGTGCGGCTGGTGCGCAGCAAGGGCGTGGGGGTGTACTTCGTGACGCAGAACCCGCTGGACCTGCCCGATGCCGTGCTGGGTCAGCTGGGCAACCGGGTGCAGCATGCGCTGCGCGCCTTCACGCCGCGCGACCAGAAGGCGGTCAAGAGCGCCGCCAGCACGATGCGCGCCAACCCGGGGCTGGACATAGCGACCGCCATCACCGAGCTGGGCCTGGGTGAGGCGCTGGTCAGTTGCCTGGACGACCAGGGCCGGCCCTGCCCGACCGAGCGGGTGTTTGTGCTGCCGCCGGGCAGCCAGATCGGCCCGATCACACCGGCGCAGCGCCAGGCGCTGATCGAGGGCTCGCTGGTCGCCGGGGTCTACGAGAAAACGGTCGACCGCGAATCGGCGCATGAAAAGCTGCAGGCTGGCGGCGCGGCCGGCACTGGCACTGGCACTGGCACTGGCGGCAACGGCAACGGCATGGCCGACAAAGACGATGGCGGCCTGCTCGGCGGCCTGAAGGACTTGCTGTTCGGCAGCACCGGCCCGCGCGGCGGCCGGCGGCCCGGGCTGGCCGAGGCTGCGGCCACCTCGGCCATGCGCACGATGGGATCGACGGTGGGCCGCGAGATCATCCGCGGTGTGCTGGGCTCGATCCTGGGCGGCAGCAGCGGCCGCAACCGGCGCTGACAAGCGCCACCCCTGCCCTCGAGCGCAGCCGTGCCGACCGCAGCGCGCCCGCAGCGCACCAGCATGGTCAGCGTCGACAATGCCCGCCGTGATGCCGCCCGCCGCCCGCAAGCCCGTACCGGCCCCCAAGGTCGCACCCGCGCCGGTGCCCGCGCGCGGCGCCGACCCCGATGGCGCCGAGCGCTTCCCCTGGCGCGCCTTCGCATGGCGGGGCCTGCGCAACCAGGTGGTTTGCGCTGCCGTCGCGCTGCTGATCTGGTTGATGAGCAGCGGCGGGCGCGGCAAGCTCTTCACCGCCTGGGTGTACTCGGCGGCCATCGGCACTTGCTGCTGGGCCCTGATCGACGGCAGCCGGCTACTGCTGTCCAAGCTGCTGAACGATCCGCAGCGCTCGGTTGACGCGCGCCGCGCACACTGGCCCGGGCCGCGCTGGATGGCGCTGTGCATCGTCGGCGGCACCGTGGCGGGCTACACGCTGGGCACGGCCATCGGCGACGCCGTCACCCGCTTGACCACGCCCAGCCTGCTGCAGAACCGCACCGCGCTGTTGCTCAGCTTGATCTTCGCGGTGGCTGCCACCTGGTATTTCTACGTCTCCGAGCGGCTGCACCAGGCGCAGGCAAATGCCGAAACTGCCCGCCGCGCCGCGGCCGAAAGCCAATTGCGGCTGCTGCAATCGCAGCTGGAGCCGCACATGCTGTTCAACACCCTGGCCAATCTGCGGGTGCTGGTCACGCTCGACCCGCCGCGCGCCCAGGCCATGCTCGACCGGCTGATCGGCTACCTGCGCACCACGCTGGGCGCGTCGCGGCAAGACCTGCACCCGCTGGCCAGCGAGTTTGCGATGCTCGACGACTACCTCGCGCTGATGAGCATGCGCATGGGCCCGCGCCTGCAGGTGCGCTTGAGCCTGCCCGAGGCGCTGCGCCACCTGCCGGTGCCCCCGCTGCTGCTGCAGCCGCTGGTGGAGAACAGCATCCGCCACGGCCTGGAGCCCAAGGTGGCGGGCGGGCGCATCGAGGTGCAGGCCCGCCAGCAGGGCGGGCAGCTGTGCCTGACGGTGCGCGACACCGGCGTCGGTTTGGCGGCTGCTGCGGCGGTCTCGGCATCGAGCCCGGCGAGCACCCGGGCGCCGCTGATCGACCGCCCGGGCGACAGCGCCGGAAGCAGCGGCTACGGCACCCGCCATGTCGCCGAGCGGCTGCGGGCGCTGTATGGCGACGCCGCCCGGTTCAGGCTGACCGAGCTGCCCGACACCGAAGGCGGCACCCTGGCCGAGCTGCTGCTGCCGCTGACCGCCGGCCCGACCCCGACCCCGACCCCGGCCCCGGTCTCTTGACCGGGCGGAACTGCGCCGGCCCGCGGCCCACCGTCCCCGACGCCGCCCCGACCCACGCTGCCCACCGTGCCACCTCGCCCACCGCGCCCATGCCGTACATGCCGCCCATGCCCACTGCCCTGATCGCCGAAGACGAACCGCTGCTCGCTGCCGCGCTGCAGGCCGACCTGGCCCGGCTGTGGCCCGCCCTGCAGATCGTCGCCACGGTGGGCGACGGCCTCAGCGCCATCACCCAGACCTTGGCACTGCGCCCGCAGCTGTGTTTTCTCGACATCCGCATGCCCGGCGCCAGCGGGCTGGAAGCCGCCCAGGCCCTGGCCGAGGACTGGCCCGACGACGCGCCCTTTCCGTTGCTGGTCTTCGTCACCGCCTACGACCAGTACGCGCTGGCCGCCTTCGACGCCCAGGCGGTCGACTACCTGCTCAAGCCGGTGGACACGCCGCGCCTGGCAGCCTGTGTCGCCCGGCTGCAAACCCGCCTGGCCGAGCGGCGGCTGGCGGCGCCGGTCAGTGACCAGGCCGCTGACCACACCAGGGGCCACCTCAACCCCCGCGTCGGCACCGCGGCAAGCCAGCCCGCCGCCAGCCAGCCCGGCCCGTTGCCCGGCCCATTGCACGACCCGTTGTACGACCCGCAGCTGCAGCAAACCCTGGCGCAGTTGCGGGCGCTGCTGGCCGGCGCCGGCACGCCGGCCACCGCCTCAGCGCCCCGGCTCGAGGTGATCCAGGCCGGCGTGGGCAACACCGTGACCCTGGTGCCGGTGGCCGAGGTGCTGTATTTCGAAGCCGCCGACAAGTACCTGCGGGTGGTCACCGCTGATCGCGACCACCTGATCCGCCTGTCGCTGCGCGAGCTGCTGCCGCAGCTCGATGGCCAGCTGTTTTGGCAGGTGCACCGCGGCCTGGTGGTGCGGGCGGCGGCCATCACCAGCGCCCAGCGCGACGAATCGGGCAAGGTTTTCCTGCAACTGCGCGACCGGCCCGAGCGGTTGACCGCCAGCCGGCTGTACGCCCACCGGTTCAAGGCCATGTAGCGGCGCGGGCGTCGCCGGCCCGCCCCTCGGCCCCCACTTCGCGCCGCGCCACCCCCGCTCCATCGCCCCGGTCGTCGATTGGTCGACCCCGGCGTGACGCTGCGGCCGGCCCGCCCTAAGGTGGCGCCATGCTGACCGGACTGAGCCGATTGCTACACCAGCACCCGCTGGTTTTCTTCCACCTCATCACCGCGTTGTCGGCACTGCTGCTGGGCGGCCTGGTATTGGCGCGGCGCAAAGGCAGCAGCAGCCACCGCGTCCTCGGCTGGACCTGGGTCGGCTTGATGGCCAGCACCACGCTGGCCAGCGCCTTCATTCGCGACTACCGCCTGCCCAAGCTGTTCGGCTTCACGCCGCTCCACGCTTTCACGGTGCTGGTGGCGGTGGTGCTGCCGCTGGGCATCTGGTTCAGCCGCCGCGGCAACGTCCGCGGCCACCGCAAAACCATGCGCGGCCTCTACCTCGGCGCCTGCGTGCTGGCCGGCGTGTTCACGCTGCTGCCCGGCCGCTTCCTCGGCCGGCTGCTCTGGCACCATGGCCTGCGCCTGGTCTGACCGACCGCCATCCGATCCCCTGCCTCGACCTTTGGAGAACCCGCCATGAACGACCAAGACCTGATGCACCTTGCCCGCCGCCGCGTCAAGATCAAGACCGGTTTCTACATCCACTTGCTGGTCTACACCCTGGTCAACAGCGCGCTGCTGGCCGTCAACCTGTTGGGCGGCGGCCCGCGCTGGCACCTGGCGCCCTTGCTGGGCTGGGGCCTGGGCTTGGGCGTCCACGGCTTGGTGACGCTGTTGGCGCTGCGCGGCGACGGCCTGCGCGAGCGCATGCTGGCCAGCGAACTGCGCCACCTGCGCGCCCAGGCCGACAAGCGCTGAGCCGGGCCCGGCGGATCAGGCGCGCGACGGGCTTCTAGAATCTACCGTTCACCTTCCCCGCACGGGCGCCCTCGCCCGCGAGCCATGAGCCAGCCCCCGAACGACGCCACCGCCAAACCCGCCAACTTTTTGCGCACGCTGATCGAGCGCGAGCTGCAGGACGGGGTCTATGCGCAGCGCCAGTGGGGCGGCTCGCCGGGTGATGCCGCCCACCATGCCGCCGGCAGCGCCGACCCGGCGCCAGTGCGGCTGCGTTTTCCGCCCGAGCCCAATGGCTACCTGCACATCGGCCATGCCAAGAGCATCTGCCTGAACTTTGGCCTGGCGCGTGATTTTGGTGGCATCTGTCATCTGCGTTTCGACGACACCAA
>JAYVDE010000613.1:0-3233 GCA_043749575.1 Burkholderiaceae bacterium
GACCGGGCCACCCGCAGCCGGGCCCCGGTCCCTCCCATGCTGAGACTGGCCTTGGGGCTCGATGGTTGAGGGCATCACCAATTACCGCGCAAAGAGCCGCATGAAGGGCGTGAACTGCCCGCGGCCGACGATGTCGAGCTTGTTGTTAAGTTGAAGACCGCGTCGCCGGCTTCGATCACCTTGTGCAGAATGTCGTCGTCGATGATGCTGTCGCCCTTCTCGACGTCGCCCTTCATCTTGATGTCCGGACATCACCAAACCCGGCAAAGGTAGTGAGGATAGGTTTTTCAAACGCCCTTTTTCCTTCCCCATGGCACCCCGGACACGGCAGAACACGGCACCCGACGCGCTTGAATCTGTCTTTAGACGTGGCTGAGTTCTGGTCTTTAGGGCAATGCTGAACAAGTCCTCGCGAGTGTGGGCGCCCTGGTTTGGGATGGGCTGCAAGGCGCAAACCACAGCCATAGGCCAGCTATGGCGAGGATTTGCAACGCCGCAGACCGCCCAAAACAGGGCTGACCGCGCCGCGAGGGACTTGTTCAGCGTTGCCATAGGTACAGGCCGCCGCCTGCAGCGGCCTGAGCGAGCGGGCTTCGTCCGAATCGCCGTAGTTGTCGGCCAAGTACGCTTGGCCTTGCTCTTCGACCAACACCCCCCGACGGGTGAGCAGCTTCATCATCCGGGTGATGATCTTGTGCAACACCGCCTGCAGCGCTTCATCGGTTGGCGCAGGTACCTCGACGAATTCCGGCGTGCCGTCAGTGCCGCATCGGTACACGCCGTCCAGCACCAGGCAGTGAAGGTGGATGTTCAAGTTGGCGGCCGAGCCAAAGCGCTGGATCAGCGTGACGGCGCCGCTGTCGGCCTGGTCTGCTTTGAGACCAACTTGACCGAGCAGGTGGCGCGTGATCACGCGGTGCACCACCCGCAGCACGGGCGTCAGCAGCCTGGGTTGCGCGGCCAGCAGCAAGCGCAGCGGGATGGGCAGTGACAGAACCCACTGGCGCACCGGCGCACCGGCACGTGGGGGATGAGGTGGTCGACCAGGTGCGCCGCCGTCTGCGCCATGCGCCGGGCCCCGCACGAGGGGCAAAACGAAGTTTCAGCGGAGACTAACTTGTACCCAAGTTATGTCGTAGCTAAAAGCCGCGCCGCTTGCAAGAGAAGGCGACCCGCTTGTCGTGGCCGCAGTCGCCGCAGCGCAGCCTCAGGAAGCCGTGGGCCAGGATACCGCACTCTAGGAAGGCGTCGGCGGACCCGGGCGCAGCACAGCCCGTCGTCCTGCCGGCGTCCATCGAGGGCGACCTCCGACACAGCGCAGAACTGCAAGGCCAACGCCCACTGGCACCATCGTGCAGTCCCCTGCGGCGCTCGTTCGAGCAGCTTGGCGAACGTCTGATCGTGCTTGAACGGCTGCTTTGTAGTGCAAATGGCTACGACGGCAAGTGGTCGATTACGGGTTTACCCGCGTGACCGCTGTTTGGAGTCCCAGTGAGTCCGGCTGCGCTACGGCGCCGCCACCGAGTTTCTGCGTGCCCGCCATTGAGCCTCAGCCGTCGGCCGACCCGGCTCGCATGCGGCAGCAATGCAGCGCCGGCTGCCACGAACGGCGCCGTCGACCCACCTCATGTGATCCCGGCCGATGGCCGTGCCGGCATCCACTGCGGCGCCGGCAATGAGCCGACTTCGCTCAAGCGCGCCCAGCAGAGTGGATGCCCTGTCATCGCCAGCGCACCGAGGCCGCCGCCGAACGACGGCTGACCGGCGCAGTGCTGGTCCCGGTGCCCCGGTGCCGTTGGCCGTTGATCGACCGGCAGCCTGCCTCCGGCGTTGGCCGATAAAGGTTTGCGCCTCTTGCTTGCCTTGCCTGCAGTTCCTGGCGCCAGGCCAGCGTCTGCACGCTGCTGCGAGGGGCCACGACTTCCCGGCGCGACCAGCGACGCCAAGGCCATGCTGAACAAGTCCTCAGTGGTCGCGTTCACTTGAGCTATATCGCCAAGCGCATAGCTGTCGTGCCGCCAAGTCCGCTGGCCGGGCCTCGCGGGTGCCACTAGACTGGCGCACAACTTCATTCTCTGCAGACACCATGAACAATTTCACGCAACTCAAGGTCGTCATCGCCGACCATATCGCCACGCTGACCTTGGCCAGTCCACCGGTCAATGCCTTGACGCGGGTGCTGAACGACGAGTTGACCATGGCGTTGGACCGCATCTCCGAGATGGACGAGGTACGCGTCGTGGTGCTGACGGGCGAGGGCAAGGTGTTCTGCGCCGGTGCCGACCTGAAAGGCCGTGCCGAAATGATCAAGGGCCCCGGCGACCTGGTGGCGCACTCGCGGCGCACGCGCGAGTGCTTCCACGCGATCCGCGAATGTGCCAAGCCGGTGATCGTCGCGATCAACGGCGCGGCGCTCGGCGCCGGGCTGGCGATGGTCGCGTCGGCGGACGTGCTGATCGCCTCCGAGAAGGCCTCGGTGGGACTGCCGGAAGTCGATGTCGGATTGCTGGGCGGTTGCCGCCATGCCATGCGCCTGTTCAGCCACTCGCGGGTGCGCCGCATGATGCTGACCGGCTATCGCGTGAGTGGTGCCGAGTTGTACCGCCTGGGCATCGTCGAGGCCTGTGTCGAGCCCGATGCGCTGATGCCCGCGGCCATGGAACTGGCCAAGACCATCGCCTCGAAGAGCCCCATCTCCACCCGCATGGGCAAGCACACCCTCAACGTGATCGAGGACATGAGCCTGCGCGACGGTTACCGCTACGAGCAGGACATGACCGCGATCATCGCCAAGACCGATGACGCCAAGGAAGCGCAGTTGGCCTTCAAGGAAAAGCGCGCCCCGGCCTTCACGGGCCGCTGAACGCTGCGCGGGCTGCCGACTCGGCGGTCCCGCAGGTCACGCGTCGGCCGACAACCAGGTCTTGCGCGCGTCGTCGCTGCCCATGATCTCGCGGACCAGCTTGGCCACCTCCCGCGCGGCCTGCGAGACGGCACGTGCCGAGGTCATGGCCATCGCGATGTCGCGGTCGATGCGCGGCTCGACGATGCGCGATGCCTGCAGCCTGCCCGAACGCAGCTCGTCCGCCATGGCATGCAGCGGCAGCACCGTGTAGACGCCTGCGTGGGCGGCCGACCCTTTCTGGATCTGGCCTGAGTCCGCCTCCATCACCACGTTCAGCACGATGCCAGCGCGGGCGGCCAGTTGGCCGAGCAGCAAGCGCACTGCGCTG
>JAYVDE010000614.1:0-8792 GCA_043749575.1 Burkholderiaceae bacterium
CAGCGGCTTGCGGAACATGCGCACCATCTGCCGGCGCAGCACATGGAAGATCTGGCTGGCCGAGGTCGGCTGCACGATCTGCATGTTGTTGTCGGCGGCCAGCTGCATGAAACGCTCCAGCCGTGCCGAGCTGTGCTCGGGGCCCTGGCCTTCGTAGCCGTGCGGCAGCAGCAACACGATGCCGTTGGCGCGGCCCCACTTGACCTCGCCCGAGGCGATGAACTGGTCGATCACCACCTGCGCGCCGTTGACGAAATCGCCGAACTGGGCTTCCCAGATCGTCAGCGTGTTGGGTTCGGCACTGGCGTAGCCGTACTCGAAGCCCAGCACCGCTTCTTCGGACAGGATGGAATCGATGACGGTGAACGGCGCCTGGCTGTCGGCGATGTTCTCCAGCGGGGTGTAGATGCCGACGTCCCACTTCTCGCGGTTCTGGTCGTGCAGCACGGCATGGCGGTGCACGAAGGTGCCGCGACCGCAGTCTTCGCCGCTCAGGCGCACGGCATAACCGCTGGCCACCAGCGAGGCGTAGGCCATCGTTTCGCCCATGCCCCAGTCGACATTGACCTCGCCACGGCCCATCGCCGCGCGGTCGGCCAGCACCTTCTCGACCAGCGGGTGCACCTTGAAATTGGCGGGCACCGTGGTCAGGCGCTCGGCCAGCCGCTTGATCTCGGCCAGCGGCAGCGCGGTGTCGGCCGCGTCGGTCCACTTCTTGCCGAGGAAGGGCGCCCAGTCGACCGCGTACTTGCTCTTGAAGTTGGTCAGCACCGGGTCCATGGTGTGCCGGCCTTCGTCAAATGCCGCGCGCAGCTGCTTGACCATCTGCTCGGGGCCGCCCTCGGGCAGCACGTTCTGGGCCACCAGCTTGTCGCCGTACAGCTTGCGGGTGCCCGGGTGCTTGGCGATCACCTTGTACATCAGCGGCTGGGTCAGCGCGGGCGTGTCCTGCTCGTTGTGGCCCAGCTTGCGGAAGCAGATGATGTCGACGACCACGTCCTTCATGAACTGGCGGCGGTAGTCGAGCGCGATCTGGGTGCACAGCACCACGGCTTCGGGGTCGTCGCCGTTGACGTGCAGCACCGGAGCTTCGATCATCTTGACGACATCGGTGCAGTACAGCGTCGAGCGTGAATCACGCGGGTCGCTGGTGGTGAAGCCGATCTGGTTGTTGATCACCAGGTGCAGCGTGCCGCCGGTGTAATAACCGCGGGTCTGCGCCAGCGCCAGGGTTTCCATCACCACGCCCTGGCCGGCAAAGGCCGCGTCGCCGTGCACCAGCACCGGCAGCACCTGGGCGCCGGTCTTGTCGCCACGGCGGTCCATGCGCGCCTTGACCGAGCCCTCGACCACCGGGTTGACGATCTCCAGGTGGCTGGGATTGAAGGCCAGGCTCAGGTGCACCGCACCGCCCGGGGTGGAGATGTCGCTGGAAAAACCCTGGTGGTACTTCACGTCACCCGAGGGCAGGTTCTCGGGCGCGGTGTGGTCGAACTCGGCGAACAAGTCCTTGGGCATCTTGCCCAGGGTATTGACCAGCACGTTCAGGCGGCCGCGGTGGGCCATGCCGATGACCATTTCCTGCACGCCATTGGCACCGGCGCGCTGCACCACCTCGTCCATCGACGCGATGAAGCTCTCGCTGCCTTCGAGCGAAAAGCGCTTCTGGCCGACGTACTTGGTGTGCAGGAAGCGCTCCAGCCCTTCGGCGGCGGTCAGCCGGTCAAGGATGTGCTTTTTCTCGTCGGTCGAGAAATTGGGCTTGCTGCGGATGGCTTCGAGCCGCTCTTGCCACCAGCGCTTCTCGGTGGGGTCGGTGCAATGCATGAACTCGGCACCGATCGAGCCGCAATACGTTTCGCGCAGCGCCTGCATGATCTCGCGCAGCGTCATGCTCTCCGACTTGCCGAAGTACGTGTTCGCGGCGCTGAACTCGATGTCCATGTCGGACTCGCTCAGGTCGTAGAACGCCGGCTCCAGCTCGGGGATCTTCGGCCGTTCGGTGCGCTTGAGCGGGTCGAGGTCGGCCCAGCGGCTGCCCAGAAAGCGATAAGCGGCGATCAGCGACTGCACGTGCACCTGCTTGCGCGCCACGGCCAAGTCAGCCGAGCTGGCTTTCAGCGCAAAAGCGTTGGCCTTGGCGCGCTGGGCAAAGCTTTCAACCACCGGCGCATGGGCCACATCACGGGCATCCGAGCCATCGGTGGCCGGCACGTTCTGCAGGTTGTCGAAGTAGGTGCGCCAGGTGTCGGGCACGCTGCCGGGGTTGTCGAGATAGGCTTCGTAAAGCTCTTCGACATAAGGGGCGTTGCCCCCGAACAGGTACGAGTTGGACCTGTGTTGCTGCATCATCTCGCTGTCACCTTTTACCCCGGTTTCCAGGGCTACGATGGGTTGATCAACCTTCCGCGGCCCGGCTCGACCGGTTGGCGGACTCTTGCGACCCGTCTTGCTGCGCTGTCTTGGAAGACCTCTCGACCGGCGTCTACGCCGGTCAGCAAGGGGCACGAAAGGACTTGATGGGTACTGCTCAACCAAGACTCTATCACTGATGTTTTGCGTCCCGGCGGCGTGATTAGACCGCCGCTTGCCTGCTGTTTTGCTGACAAGCCAGCGGCTTTGCGCCACACACTGGGCCCGACATGGCCTACATGGTGATTAACCTGCACCCCGCGGCGCCGTCCAAGCCGGCCCCCGGCCAGCCCTGCAACGGCTGCGGCGTTTGCTGCACCTGGCAGCCCTGTCCGCTGGGGGTGCTGGTCACCGGTCGGTGGCACGGTGCCTGCGCGGCGCTGCGCTGGCACGACGCCGATCAGCGCTACCGCTGCACCATGGTCGATGCGCCCGAGGCCGCCTGGCCCGCGCTGCCGGCAGGCTTGCGCGGCCCGATCCAGCGGCTGGCCCGCCGCTGGATCGCAGCCGGCGCCGGCTGTGACAGCAGCCTCGCGGTGGTCAACGCCGACGACGCGGCGTCAACGACAGGGCCTGAACGAAACGGCCTGCGCGACACGACCTGAACGACACGGCCTGAACGACCGGGCCTGAACGACACGGCCTGATGGTGCGGGATCATCCGGTGGGACGGGCACGCGGCTTGCGTCTAGCATGGCCGTTTTCCACCCTCAGGAATCCCCATGAACCTCAAGCTCGCCCTGTCGGGCGCTGCCCTGATGGCCGGCCTGGTCTTCGCGCCAGTGCAGGCCACCACGCTGCGCTGGGCGGCGCAGAACGACATCCTCACGCTCGACCCCCATTCGCAGAACCACGCCACCACCAACGCGATCCTGCAGCATGCCTATGAAGGCCTGACCCGCTACAACGCCAAGTACGAGCCCGAGCCCGCGCTGGCCACCAAGTGGACCTATGTCAGCCCGACCCAGGTGCGTTTCGAACTGCGCCGCGGCGTCAAGTTCCACGACGGCTCGCCCTTCACCGCCGACGACGTGATCTTCTCGTTCGGCCGCATCAAGCAACCGCAGGGCACGATGTCGATCTACGTGGCCGGCATCGCCGACATCAAGAAAGTCGACGAGTACACCGTCGACTTCATGCTGGCCGGCCCGAACCCGCTGCTGCTGCGCAGCATCGGCGACTTCTTCATCATGAGCAAGCTCTGGGCGGACAAGAACAAGACCGCCAACGTGCAGGACTACAAAGCCAAGGAAGAAAACTACGCTTCGCGCAACGTCAACGGCACTGGCGGCTACAAGATCACCGGCTGGATGCCCGACCAGCGCGTGACGATGACCGCCAACCCCGACTGGTGGGACAAGGCCAACGCCAGCAACGTGACCGAAGTGGTTTACACCCCGATCAAGGCCGATTCCACCCGGGTCGCCGCGCTGCTGTCGGGCGATGTCGACATGGTCACCGACCTGCCCACGCAAGACGTGACCCGCCTGCGCGGCGACACCAAGCTCAAGGTGCTGGACGGCCACGAGGTGCGCACCATCTTCATCGCGCTGGACCAGTTCAACCCCGAGCTGAAGTACAGCGATGTGAAGGGCAAGAACCCGTTCAAGGACAAGCGGGTGCGCGAGGCGCTGAACCTGGCGGTCGACCGCGAGGCGATCAAGCGCGCGACCATGCGCGGCCTGTCGATTCCGGCGGCCATCCTGGTGGCGCCGGGTGTCAACGGCCACTCGGCCGAGCTCGACGTGGTGCTCAAACCCGATCTCGACAAAGCCAAGAAGCTGCTGGCCGAGGCGGGCTACCCGAACGGCTTCGAGTTTCAGCTGAACTGCCCGAACAATCGCTATGTGAACGACGAAGAGATCTGCCAGAACCTGGTGGCGATGTGGGCCAAGATCGGCGTGAAGACCAAGCTGGCCGCCGAAGGCATGGCCACTTTCATCCAGAAAGTGCAGAACTTCGACTCGTCGGCTTACCTGCTGGGCTGGGGCGTGGCCACCTTCGACGCGCAGTACTCGCTGCAGTCGCTGGTGCGCACCCGCACCAGCGGGCCGGACGGCAACTTCAACTTCTCGCGTGTCAGCGATGCCCAGGTCGACAAGCTGGTCGACGCGATGAAGACCGAGACCGACGTGACCAAGCGCAACGCGCTGATCCGCGAAGCGCTGCAGCGCACGCGTGACGAGTTTCTGTTCGTGCCGCTGCACCACCAGCTGCGGCCCTGGGCGATGAAGACCAGCGTGACCACGCTGCACCGCGCCGACGACCGGCCGGCGGCCCGCTTCACGAATATCAAGTAAGCCCCCGAAGCGCCTGCCGGCGGCTGCGAGATTCAGGCCGGCAGGCTGCTGCGCACCACCCGGCCGGCCTGCATCAGCAGGCGGATGCCAGTGTGTGGGTCGGTCAGCATGGCCAGATCGACCGTCGGATCACCGTCAACCACCAACAGGTCGGCCCAGGCGCCGGGCACCAGTTCGCCGATTTCACCTTCGGCGCGCAGCAGCCGGGCGGCGGCGATGGTGGCGCTTTGCAGTGCTTCGACCGGGCCCATGGCCTGCAGCCGCAGCGTGAATTCGGTCGATTGCTGGTCGTGCATGTGGCCCAGCAAGTCGGTGCCGAAAACCACCGGCACACCTTCGGCACGGGCGATGCGCACCGCCTCGATGCCGCGGTGCTGCACCCGCGCCAGCTTGTCCAGCATCTCGGCTGACCAGCCCAGCTTGAGGCCTTCGCCGGCCAGCGCCGCATAGGTGACCAGCGTGGGCACCAGGATGGCGCCATGGGCCTTCATCACCCGGGCGCTGGCTTCATCGAGCAGGTTGCCATGTTCGATCGAGCGCACACCGGCCTGCACCGCACGGGTGATGGCCCGTGGTGAATAGGCATGGGCCATCACGTACAGGTTGGCGGCTTCCGCCTCTTCGCACGCCGCGCGCAGCTCGTCGATCGAGAACTGCGTGCCTTCCAGCGGGTCGGTCGGACTGCTGACGCCACCACCGGCCATGATCTTGATCTGGTTGGCGCCGTTGCGCACCTGCTCGCGCACCGCGCGGCGCACCTCGCCCACGCCATCGGCGATGGCACCGATCAGGCCCAGCCCGGCGCAGCTGCAGAACATCTCGCGGCTGCGCACGCCCTTGGGCCGCATGTCGGCATGGCCGCCGGTCTGGCAGACCGGAAAGCCGGCGATGTAGAGCCGCGGCCCTTCGAACAGGCCCCGCGCGACCGCTTCCTGCAGGCCGAAATCAGCACCTGCCGCGTCGCGCACGGTGGTGAAGCCGCGGTGCAACATGCCGCGCAGGATGGCACTGGCCTGCGCGGTGATCAGCGACGGCGGCTGCAGGCCGTTGGCGGTGAGGTCGTGCGAGGCCGCGACCACATGGACATGGGCGTCGATCAGGCCGGGCAACACGATCCGGCCACCCGCGTCGATGACTGGCGCGTCATCGACTTGCACCGGCTCGGCCGTCACCGCGGCGATGCGACCGCCCTCGATGACGATCTGCGACACCGGCCCGACCGTGCCGCGCGCGCTGTCGAAGGGCCGCGCATTGCGGATCAGCTGGCGCTGCATCGTGATCGTCATCGTGGCTGCCCTCAGGCGCTGGCCAGCACCGGCAGGCCCAGGCCCAGTCTCGTGCGCGCCGCTTCATACTGCGCCTTCAGCTGGCCGACAAACTCAGCGGTGCTGCGCACCTTGTCGACCGCGCCTATGCCCTGGCCGCAGCCCCAGATGTCCTTCCAGGCCTTCTTGGCGTCACCGCCGAAATTCATCTTGCTGGGGTCGCTGACGGGCAGGTTGTCGGGGTCGAGGCCGGCGTTGCGGATCGAGGGTTTGAGGTAGTTGCCGTGCACGCCGGTGAACAGGTTGCTGTAGACGATGTCGTCGGAATTGGCGTCGACGATGGCCTGCTTGTGGGCGTCGATGGCGCGCGCCTCAACGGTAGCGATGAAGGCTGAGCCGATGTAGGCGAAGTCAGCGCCCATGGCCAGAGCGGCCAGCACGGCGTCGCCGGTGGCGATGCTGCCCGACAGCGCCAACGGGCCGTCGAACCACTGGCGAATTTCCTGGATCAGCGCAAACGGGCTCTTGGTGCCGGCGTGCCCACCGGCACCTGCGGCCACCGCAACCAGGCCATCAGCGCCCTTTTCGATCGCCTTGTGAGCATGGTGGTTGTTGATGATGTCGTGCAGCACCACACCGCCCCAGGCGTGCACCGCCTCGTTGATGTCGACCCGGGCGCCCAGGCTGGTGATGATGATCGGCACCTTGTAGCGGGCGCAGGCTTGCATGTCGTGGTCGAGCCGATCATTGCTCTTGTGCACGATCTGGTTGATGGCGAAGGGCGCGGCCTTTTGGGTGGGGTGGGCCTGGTCCCAGGCCGCCAGGCCCTCGGTGATTTCGGCCAGCCACTCGTCGACCTGCGACGCCGGACGGGCGTTGAGCAGGGGCATCGAGCCAACGACGCCCGCAGTGCACTGCGCGATGACGAGCTTGGGCGTGCTGATGATGAACAGCGGCGAGCCAATGATGGGCAGCGGCAAGTTGGCGAGAACGGCGGGCAAAGGCACGGGCAACTCCAGGTCAGGGTGGGTTCAAGCAGCCGGGCCGCTGTGCGCAGCGCGCAATGGGGCCACTGTCAAGGGGGAAACAGGGATCACAGACCCGGCGATTGCAGCGCTTGGCGCTGCCGCCGGTCTTGCGTCGGTTGACCAGGCAGGGTCAAAAAGCGTCCAGCGCCATCTCGGTGACACCGGCGGCGCCCTCGACGATGCTGTCGCGCAGCCCCGGCACCTGGCTCAGGATGTGGTCGCCGTAGAAGCGCGCGGTGGTGATCTTGGCGCGCATGAAGTCGACCTCGACGCCGGCGGCCAACTGGTCTTCGGCCACCAGCAGCGCACGCGCCATCTGCCAACCGGCGACCACGTTGCCGGCCAGCAGCAGGTAGGGCACGCTGCCGGCAAACACCGCGTTCGGGCTGGCCTGGCTGCCTTTTGCAAGCCCGCCGGCGACAAAGGCCACCACGTCGAGCAGCGCCTGGCGGGCGGCCGACAAGCGCTTGTGCATGGCGCGCGCCGGATCGCTGCCGCGGGCCGCCAACAGCGCCTCGGTGGCCTGAATCTGCTCGCAGATCGCGCGGGCGGTGGCGCCGCCGTCACGCGCGGTCTTGCGGCCGATCAGGTCATTGGCCTGGATGGCGGTCGTGCCTTCGTAGATCGTCAGGATCCTGGCGTCGCGGTAGTACTGCGCCGCGCCGGTCTCCTCGATGAAGCCCATGCCACCGTGCACCTGCACCCCCAGGCTGGTGACTGCAATGCTCATCTCGGTGGAGAAACCCTTGACCAGCGGCACCAGAAATTCATAGAACAGCTGGTTCTGCTTGCGCACCGCCGCGTCGGGGTGGGCGTGGGCGGCGTCCTGCGCGGCGGCGGCCACCAGCGCCATCGCGCGGCAGCCTTCGATCTGGGCCCGCATCGTCATCAGCATGCGCTTGACATCGGGGTGGTGGATGATGGCCGCAGCCGCGTTCATCGAGCCATCGACCGGCCGGCTCTGCACCCGATCGCGGGCATAGGCCACGGCCTTCTGGTAGGCCCGCTCGGCCACCGCGATGCCCTGCAGGCCCACCGCATAGCGGGCGGCGTTCATCATCACAAACATGTATTCGAGGCCGCGGTTCTCCTGGCCGATCAGGTAGCCCACCGCGCCGGGTCCGGCGCCGTTCGCACAGACCGCCGCCGTGCCGTCGCCAAATTGGAGAACGGCGGTCGGGCTGGCCTTGATGCCCAGCTTGTGCTCGATGCTGACGCAGTGCACGTCGTTGCGCGGCCCCAGGCTGCCGTCGGCGTTGACCATGAACTTCGGCACCACGAACAGCGAGATGCCCTTGACGCCCTCGGGCGCACCGGCCACCCGGGCCAGCACCAGGTGGACGATGTTCTCGGCCATGTCGTGCTCACCGTAGGTGATGTAGATCTTGGTGCCGAAGACCTTGTGGCTGCCGTCGGGCTGCGGCTCGGCGCGGCTGCGCACCGCCGCCAGATCCGAGCCGGCCTGCGGTTCGGTCAGGTTCATCGTGCCGGTCCAGCTGCCGTCGATCATCTTCGGCAGGTAGCGGGCCTTCAACTCGTCGCTGCCGGCGGTCAGCAGCGCCTCGATCGCGCCATCGGTTAGCAGCGGGCACAGTGCGAACGACAGGTTGGCCGAGTTCAGCATTTCGATGCAGGGCGTCGCCACCAGCTTGGGCAAGCCCTGGCCGCCGAATTCGACCGGGTGCTGCACGCCCTGCCAGCCTGCCTGGCCAAACGCATGGAAGGCTTCCCTGAAACCGCGGGTGGTGGTGACCTCGCCATTTTTCCAGGCGCTCGGTTCGCGGTCG
>JAYVDE010000615.1:0-8792 GCA_043749575.1 Burkholderiaceae bacterium
TACCCAAAACGCCGGCGTCGTTCTTGGCGGTTTGCAAGCCTGCATACAGAAACGTACGTTTGGACATGTCGTACTTGCCGGCAAGACCAAAGCCGCGGCTGGTCACATCGCCAGTGCCGGCCGTTGGAAGACAGCGCCTCCACCTTGGCTGCGGCATGCGAGCGTGCGGTGCGCCAGACGCTGGGCGTGTTGAGGTTGCTGTAGTCGTGCGGCCGGGCACCCTGGCCGACTTGCTGCGGGGTGTTCAACACGTTGTTGAGAATCGGCAAGTTGTCGGTGCCGGTGCGCAGGCCGTGGTTGACGCTGGGCTGCACCACGGTCAGCGGCGCGACCTGCGGGCGGGCGCGCGACAGGCCGGTGGCGATCACCGTGACGCGCAGCTGGTCGCCCAGGGTCTCGTCGTAGGCGGCGCCGAAGATCACGTGCGCGTCTTCTGCGGCATAGCGGCGGATGGTGTTCATCGCCGCCTTGCTCTCGCTCAGCTTGAAGTTGCTCTTGTTGGCCGCGATCAGCACCAGCACGCCCCTGGCGCCCGACAGATCGATGCCTTCAAGCAGCGGGCAGGCCACCGCCGCTTCGGCGGCCTTGTTGGCGCGGTCAGGCCCGCCGGCAGTGGCCGTGCCCATCATCGCCTTGCCGGGCTCGCTCATCACCGTCTTGACGTCCTCGAAGTCGACGTTGACCAGACCGTGCATGTGGATGATGTCGCTGATGCCGCCGACGGCGTTCTTCAGCACGTCGTTGGCATGGGCGAAGGCCTGGTCTTGCGTGACGTCGTCGCCCAGCACTTCGAGCAGCTTCTCGTTCAGCACCACGATCAGGCTGTCGACGTTGGCCTCCAGCTCGGCGGTGCCGATGTCGGCCTGCTTCATGCGGCGCGGGCCTTCGAAGTCAAACGGCTTGGTGACCACGCCGACCGTCAGGATGCCCATCTCCTTGGCCACCCTGGCCACGATGGGCGCGGCGCCCGTGCCGGTGCCCCCGCCCATGCCGGCGGTGATGAAGACCATGTGGGCGCCTTCCAGGCTGGCGCGCACACGGGCTTCGGCTTCTTCGGCCGCGGCCTTGCCTTTTTCAGGCTTGCCACCGGCGCCCAGGCCGTTGTCGCCCAGCTGGATCAGCTGGTGTGCGCTGCTGCGGTTGAGTGCCTGCGCATCGGTGTTGGCGCAGACGAATTCAACGCCTTGCACGCCCTGGCTGATCATGTGCTCGACCGCGTTGCCGCCGCCGCCGCCCACGCCCACGACCTTGATGCGGGTACCTTGGTCGAATTCTTCGATCATCTCGATAGGCATGTGAATCTCTCCTGTGTTGTCGTCAAGCAGTTGCCAATGAATGGGGGGTAGTACCAAAGAGCGCAGGGTCTCGAGGACCCTTGTTGTGGGTGGCTGTTGAAATCAACCATCAGAAATTGCCGAGAAACCAGTCTTTGGCGCGGCCGACCAGGGTCTTGACCGACCCCGCCTGCAGCGCCACCTTGTGGCCACGGGCGCGCGCCACGCGGGCTTCTTCCAGCAAGCCCATCACGGTGGCCGAGCGCGGATTGGCCACCATGTCGAACAGCGGCCCGTTGTAGATCGGCAGGCCGCGGCGCACCGGCTTCAAGAAGATGTCCTCGCCCAGCTCGACCATGCCCGGCATCACCGCCGTGCCGCCGGTGATGACGATGCCCGACGAGAGCAGTTCTTCGTAGCCCGACTCGCGGATGACCTGGTGCACCAGCGAATAGATCTCCTCGACCCGCGGTTCGATCACGCCGGCCAGTGCCTGGCGGCTGAGCATGCGCGGCGCGCGGTCGCCCAGGCCGGGCACTTCCAGGTTTTCGCTCGGGTCGGCCAGCAACTGCTTGGCCACGCCGTACTCAACCTTGATCTCCTCGGCGTCCTTGGTCGGTGTGCGCAGCGCCATCGCGATGTCGCTGGTGATCAGGTCGCCGGCAATCGGAATCACCGCGGTGTGGCGGATCGAGCCTTCGGTGAAGATGCTGACGTCGGTGGTGCCGGCGCCGATGTCGACCAGCGCCACGCCCAGCATCTTTTCGTCTTCGCTCAGCACCGCGGCGGCGCTGGCGCTGGGGTTGAGCACCAGGCGCTCTACTTCCAGGCCACAGCGGCGCACACACTTCAGGATGTTCTCGGCCGCGCTCTGGGCGCCGGTGACGATGTGCACCTTCACCTCCAGCCGGCTGCCGCTCATGCCCACCGGCTCTTTGATCTCGTTGCCGTCGATCACGAACTCTTGCGGCTCGACCAGCAAGAGCCGTTGATCATTCGGGATGTTGATCGCCTTGGCGGTTTCGACCACCCGGTGCACATCGACCGGCGTCACCTCGCGGTTGTCGCGCACGATGACCATGCCGGTGCTGTTCTGGCCGCGGATGTGGCTGCCGGTGATGCCGGTGTAGACCCGCTCGATCTTGCAGGCGGCCATCATCTCGGCCTCTTTCAGCGCGGCCTGGATGCTGGCCACGGTGGCGTCGATGTTGACCACCACGCCGCGCTTCAGGCCATGCGACGTGGCCACGCCCAGGCCGGCCAGCCGCAGCTCGCCATTGGGCAGCACCTCGGCCGCCACTGCCATCACCTTGGCGGTGCCGATGTCTAGCCCGACGATGAGATCCTTGTATTCCTTGGCCATGTTTGCGTTGCCTCCTGGCTGGTTTTTTTGTCTATTTCTTGCGCACCGGCGGCGCCGGCACGGTGGTGGTAACGCCCTGCAGGCGCACCGCAAAACCTTCGGCATGGCGCAGGTCGGCCGATTCGAGCCGGCGCCGGTACTGGGCCTCGACCCGCGGCATGGTGGCCACGAAGCGCTGGGCCCGCGCGATCACCTCAGCCGCGCTGCCCCGGCCCAGTTCAATCACCGCGCCCTGGTCCATCGTGGCCCGCCACGAGCCGCGCGCCGACAGCACCAGCCGGGCAATATCACCCGCGTTCAGCGGCGCCAGCACGGCGCCCAGTGGCTGCAGCAGCGCCAGCATCTGCGGCGCACTGCCCTCGGGCCCGGCCAGGCTGGGCAGGTTGTCGTCCTCGACATCGCCGATGTTGGCCTCGAACACCTCGCCATGGTTGTTGACCAGCCGGTCGTTGCCGTCGGCCGCCGCCCACAGCGCCAGCGGGCGGTGCTCTTCCAGCCGCACGGCCAGGCGCATCGGCCATTCACGCCGCACCACCGCCTGCCGCACCCAGGGCACGGCCTCGAAGACCGCCCGGCTCTGCTGCAGGTCGAGGGTGAGAAAACTGCCGACCAGCCGGTGCACGGTGTTGGCGCGGAGGGTGCTCTCGCTGTTGCGGTTGACCTCGCCCTCGATCCGGATCAGCTTGACCGCGAAGGTCGGCAAGCGCGCCGCCCACAGCGCCGCCGCCACGCAGGCCGCCACGGCCACCAGCACCAACACCGCGTTGGCGGTGGCCTGCATCAGGCGCACGTCGGCGGGCAGGCCCGCGGCCAGGCCGAAGGGGGTTTGCAGGGCGTGGTTGCGGACCATCGTGGCTCAGGCCGGTGGCCAGCCGCCGGCCGGCAATGTGTGGGCCGGCAATGCGTGGGCCGGTGCCAACCGGGGATTGCCGCTGTCCAGCGTGGCGGTGCTGAGCAAGTAGACGCAGAGCTGTTCGTAGGACAGGCCGGCCGCGCGGGCCGACATCGGCACCAGCGAGTGCCCGGTCATGCCGGGCGAGGTGTTCATCTCCAGCAGGAAGGGCAAGCGGTCGGTGGCGCGGATCATCAGGTCGGCACGGCCCCAACCGCGACAACCCAGCGCCTGGTAGGCGGCGACGACGATGCGCGCGATCTCGCGCTCTTCAGCGGCGGGCAGGCCACTCGGACACTGGTAGACGGTGTCGTCGGTGAAATACTTGTTCTGGTAGTCGTACTGGCCCGCGGGCGCCTGGATGCGCACCACCGGCAGGGCTTGCGCGCTGGCGCCCGAGCCGATCACCGGGCAGGTGACTTCCTCGCCTTCGATGAACTCCTCGCACAGCACATCGGGGTCGTAACGCGACGCCAGTTGCACGGCATCGAGCATCTCCGAATAGCCGTTCACCTTGGTGATGCCGATCGACGAGCCCTCGCGTGGCGGCTTGATGATCAGCGGCAGGCCCAGCTCGTCGGGCACGCTGCGCAGGCGTTCAGGCGATTGGTTGTCGGCGCCCAGCCAGACCGATTTCGGCGTCGGCAGGCCTTCGGCGGTCCAGACCCGCTTGGTCATGGTCTTGTCCATCGAGATCGCCGAGGCCATCACGCCCGAGCCGGTGTAGGGCAGGCCCAGCAGTTCGAGCGCGCCCTGCACCGTGCCGTCTTCGCCGTGGCGACCGTGCAGCGCGATGAAGACGCGGGCAAAGCCTTCGCGTTTCAGGTCACCCAGGTCACGCTGCGCCGGGTCGAAGGCATGGGCATCGACACCCTGGCTGCGCAGCGCGGCCAGCACGCCGTGGCCGGACAGCAAGGAGATCTCGCGCTCGGCGCTGCTGCCACCCAGCAGCACGGCGACTTTGCCGAACGCACGCACGTCGACAGCCGACGGAACGACCAGGGTCGTCATGCCATGTCTCCCAGGAACAGCTCGACCACCTTGGCCGGCACCACGCCCATCGAGCCGGCGCCCATGCAGATCACCACGTCACCGGCGCGCGCCTGCAGGACGATTGCCGCGGGCAATGCCATCACGTCGTCGACGAAGACCGGGTCGACCTTGCCGGCCAGCCGCAGCGCGCGGGTCAAAGCACGGCCATCGGCGGCGGCGATCGGGGCCTCGCCGGCGGCATACACCTCGGTCAACAGCACCACGTCGGCACGGCCCATGACCTTGACGAAGTCCTCGAAACAATCGCGGGTGCGGGTATAGCGGTGAGGCTGGAAAGCCAGCACCAGCCGGCGGCCGGGGAAGGCACCGCGCGCCGCAGCGATCACCGCGGCCATCTCCACCGGGTGGTGGCCGTAGTCGTCGATCAGCGTGAATTCGCCGCCGCCATGGGCCTCGGCCACCGGCAGTTCGCCATAGCGCTGAAAGCGCCGGCCGACGCCGGTGAACTCGGCCAGCGCCTTGACGATGGGCGCGTCGGGCAGCTCCAGCTCGGTGGCCACGGCGATGGCGGCCAGCGCATTGCAGACGTTGTGCACCCCGGGCAGGTTCAAGGTGATCAACAGATCCGGCAGCACGTCGCCGTTGCGGCGTTGGCAGGTGAAACGCATTTGCCCGCCGGGCAGCGCCTGCACGTTGACGGCGCGCACCTGGTTGCCTTCATCAAGGCCGTAAGTGACGATGGGCCGCGAGACCATCGCCAGCACCGAGCGCACGCCGGCATCGTCGCCGCAGACGATGGCCGCGCCGTAGAACGGCATGCGGTGCAGAAACTCGACAAACGCCGCCTTCAGCCGCGCGAAATCGTGGCCGTAGGTGTCCATGTGGTCGGCGTCGATGTTGGTGACCACCGCCATGACCGGGATCAGGTTCAGGAAGGAGGCGTCGCTCTCGTCGGCCTCGACCACGATGTAGTCGCCCGAGCCCAAGCGCGAGTTGGCGCCGGCCGAATTGAGCTTGCCGCCGATCACGAAGGTGGGGTCGACCCCCGCCTCGGCCAGCACGCAGGTGACCAGCGAGGTGGTGGTGGTCTTGCCGTGGGTGCCGGCGATGGCGATGCCCTGTTTCAAGCGCATCAGCTCGGCCAGCATCACCGCGCGCGGCACCACCGGAATGCGCTTGCTGCGGGCAGCAATGACCTCCGGGTTGTCGCCCCTGACCGCGGTGGAGGTGACCACCGCCTGGGCGCCGGCGATGTGCGCCGCGTCGTGGCCGATGAAGACCCGGATGCCCAGCTCGGCCAAGCGGCGCGAGGTGGCGCTGTCGGCCTGATCGCTGCCCGACACGGTGTAGCCCAGGTTGTGCAGGATCTCGGCGATGCCGCTCATGCCGGCGCCGCCGACGCCGACGAAGTGAATGTGCTTGACGGCGTGTTTCATGGCGCGCTCCTGCCGGGCCGCCCCAAAGGAGCGCAGCGCCCCCGCGGGGGACAGTGAAACAGCGAAGCCGTGAATGTGGCGGCGTTCATGGCTGCACCAGCTTGTCCAGTTCGTCGGCCACGCGTTCGGCGGCCTGCGGCCTGGCCAGCGTGCGGGCTTTCTCGGCCATCACCAGCAAGGCCGGCCGGTCCATTGAGGAGAGTCGGTCCGCCAGCGAATGCGGCGTCAGCTTGGTTTGTGGCAAGTGCACGGCCGCGCCGTGCGTGGCCATGTAGTGCGCGTTGTCACGCTGATGCGCCGTGGTGCTGACCACCAGCGGCACCAGCAGGCTGGGCACACCGGCGGCGCACAGCTCGCTGACCGTCACCGCACCGGCGCGGCAGACGATCAGGTCGCAGGCGGCCAGGCGCTGCGCCATGTCGTCGATGAAGGGCAGCACCTCGGCAGTGATGCCGGCGCTGGCGTAAGCGGCGCGCACGGTGTCGAGCTGGGCCACACCCGTCTGGTGCACGACCTGCGGGCAGGTGGCGGCCGGCAGCAGCGCCAGCGCGGCCGGCAGCGTGCAGTTGAGCACCTGCGCACCCAGGCTGCCACCGACCACCAGCAGTTGCAACGGCCCGCTGCGGCCGGCATAACGCAGCGCGGGCGCTGGCAAGGCCTCGATCTCGGCACGCACCGGGTTGCCGGTGACCAGGCCGCGCTTGATGCGGCTGGCCGGGCCGTCGAAGCCGAAAGCGACACGGTCGGCAAACGGCAACAAGGCCTTGTTCGACAGCAGCAGCGCCGCGTCGGCATTGACCAGCAGCAGCGGCTTGCCCAGCAGGCGGGCCATCAAACCACCGGGCAAGCAGACATAACCGCCCATGCCCAGCACCGCGTCGGCGCCGCGCCGGCGCAAGATGCGCGCCGCATCCCAGCAGGCCTTCAGCAGCCTCAAGGCCCCGCTCAGCGTGTGCAACAGGCCTTTGCCGCGCAGGCCGCTGAAGGCCAACCGATCAAGCGGGATCTGGGTCGGTGGCACCAGCTTGTTTTCCATGCCGGTGGTGGTGCCCAGCCAGCTGACGCTCCAGCCGCGCCGCTGCAGCTCGCGGGCGACCGCGATGCCGGGGATGATGTGGCCGCCGGTGCCGGCCGCCATGATGACGAGGTGCGGCATCAGGTGCGGCCCCCGCGCATCAGACTTCTGTTCTCGATGTCTACCCTGACGACAATCGCCAGCGAGATCAGGTTCATCAGGATCGCCGAGCCGCCATAGCTCAGCAGCGGCAGGGTCAGGCCCTTGGTCGGTAGCGCGCCCAGGTTGACACCCATGTTGATCAGCGTCTGGCCGCCCATCCAGATGCCGATGCCCTGCACCATCAGGCCGGCGAAGATGCGGTCCATCGCCACCGCCTGGCGGCCGATCATGAAGATGCGGCGGGTCAGCCAGAAAAAGGCCACGATGACGCAGGCCACGCCGATGAAGCCGAGTTCCTCGCCGATCACCGCCAGCAGAAAGTCGGTGTGGGCCTCGGGCAGGTAATGCAGCTTCTCGATGCTGTCGCCCAGGCCCTGGCCGGCCAGCTCACCGCGGCCAAAGGCGATCAGCGAATGGGTCAGCTGGTAGCCCTTGCCGGCCGAGTACACCGGGTCGAACGGGTCCATGAAGGCCAGGATGCGCTCGCGGCGAAACGGGCTGGTCGCGATCATCATCCCGAAGGCGCCCAGCAGCACCGCAAAGCTCAGGAAGAACATGCGGCCGTTGACACCGCCCAGAAACAGGATGCCCAGCGCGGTGATCGCGATCACCACGAAAGCGCCCATGTCAGGCTCGGCCAGCAGCAGCACGCCGATCACGGCCAGCGCCACCGCCATCGGCCACACCGCTTTGATGAAGCGCTCTTTCACGTCCATCTTGCGCACCATGTAGCTGGCCGCATACATCGCCATCGCCAGTTTGGCCAGCTCGCTGGGCTGGAAGTTCATCACCCCCAGCGGCAACCAGCGCCGCGCGCCGTTGACGCCCTTGCCCACGCCCGGGATCAACACCAGGGCCAGCAGCAGCAGCGAGAGCACGAACAACCAGGGCGCCGACTTCTCCCACACCGCCACCGGCACCTGCACCGCCAGCAAGGCCGCGACAAAGGCAATGCCCAGCGAGACGGCGTGACGGCTCAAGAAAAAGGTGTGCGAGTAACGCGCGTACTTGGGGCTGTCGGGCAGCGCCACGCTGGCCGAATAGACCATCACCAGGCCCAGCGCCAGCAAGCCGACGACACACCAGACCAGGCCTTGGTCGAAGCCGGCGATGCGGGTCGGCTGGCCACTGGCCGGCCCGGTGTAGTCGCGGATCGGCAGATCGCCGACGGCGCTGTCGCCAGCGGCGGGCCGCCCCTGCAGGCGTTGCAGCAGGTCGCCAAGACCGAATCGTCGGGCCAGACTGTTCATTAGGCCCCCCTGGCGCCATGCGCCTTCCCCCCCGTGGGGGAGCGAGCCCGCCTTCGGGCGGCCGTGCGACGGGCTCATGACAAGAATTCCCCGCGCTCGAACGCCAGGGCCCGCACCGCGGCGACAAACACCTCGGCGCGGTGGCTGTAGTTGCGAAACATGTCCAGGCTGGCGCAGGCCGGGCTCAGCAGCACCGCGTCGCCAGCGTGCGCTTGCTCGAAACACCAGACCACGGCGGCGTCCAGGCTGGCGTGGTGCTGGCGCGGCACCGCGGCGGCCATCGGGTCGGCGTCCAGCGCGGCCGCGATGCTGTCGGCGTCGCGGCCAATCAGCGCCACCGCGCGGGCATGACGGGCCACCGGAGCGGCCAAGGGGCTGAAATCCTGGCCCTTGCCGTCGCCGCCCAG
>JAYVDE010000616.1:0-3222 GCA_043749575.1 Burkholderiaceae bacterium
CGCCACCACCTCACCGCGCCGCACCTGCAAATCGATGTCGAACAGGATCTGCGCGGCGCCGTACCAGGCGGCCAGCTGGCGTACATCGAGCAGGGTCTCGGTCATCGATTCATGGCGCCACCGCGGGCTTCTCGAAGGTCTTGCCGCTGCCGAAATAGACCGCCTGCACTTGGCGGTCGTCGCGGATCTGGGCCGGTGGGCCTTCGGCGATCAAACGGCCGCGGGCCAGCACGATCAGCCGGTCGGCGTAGGCGAAAACGACGTCCATGCTGTGCTCGGTGAACAGCACCGCCAGGCCACGCTCGACCACCAGCCGCTTGGTCAGCGCCATCAGCGCGTGGCGCTCCTGCGGTGCCATGCCGGCGGTGGGCTCGTCCATCAGCAGCAGCTTCGGCCGGTTGGCCAGCGCCATCGCCAGCTCGACCCGCTTGACGTCGCCATAGGCCAGCACGCTGCAGGGCCGGTCGGCTTGGGAGCCCATGCCGACCTGGGCCAGCAGGTCGAGCGCGTCGTCGCGGCGGTGGGCTGCCGCACGTGCCCACATCGAGAACAAGCGGCCGTCGGCCGACAGCAGCGCCATCTGCACGTTTTCGAGCACGGTCAGCGAGGCGAAGGTCTCGGCGATCTGGAAGGTGCGGCCGACACCGCGTTTCCAGATATCGCGCGGCTTGCGGCCGATCAGCTCGTGGCCGTCGAGCCGGATCGAGCCGCTGTCGGCCGCCAACTGGCCGTTGACCATGTTGAAAGTGGTCGACTTGCCCGCGCCATTGGGGCCGATCAATGCCAGCAACTCGCCCGGCGCAACGCTGAAGCTGACGCCGTCGACCGCGCGGTTGCCGCCGAAGGACTTGCCTAGATTGGAGACGGTCAGAAGGCTCATGCTTCGGCCTTGCGGCGATCAAACAGTTGGGCGGCGAAGCCGGCGATGCCCTGCGGAAAGGCCAGCACCAGCAGCAGCACGATGCCGCCCAGCAGCGCGCGCCAGTAGTCGGCGCTGCGGGCCACGGTGTCTTGCAGCCAGGTGAAGGTGACGGCACCGACCACCGGGCCGACCAGCGTTGGCACACCGCCCAGCAACACCATCACCAGGCCGTCCACACTCTTGCCCACCCCCAAGCTGTCGGGCGAGATGCTGCCCTTGCTGAAGGCATACAGGCTGCCGGCCAGCCCGGCGGCCACCGCCGCGACGACGAAGGCCGCCCACTGGATGGTCTGCACGTTGATGCCGATGGCGTCGGCGCGCACAGGCGAATCGCGGCTGGCGCGCATCGCCAGGCCGAAGGGCGAAAACAGCACCCGCCGCAGCGCCAGCACGCCGGCCACCACGGCCACCAGCGTCAGGCCGTAATAGGCGGTCTTGTCGGCAAGCCAGGGCGCAGGCCAGACGCCGGTGAGGCCGTTGCTGCCACCGGTCAACGCATCCCACTGGAAGGTGACGGACCAGACGATCTGCGCAAACGCGAGTGTCAACATGGCCAGGTAAACGCCCGACAGCCGGACGCAGAACCAGCCGAAGACCACCGCGCCCAGCCCGGCCACCAGCGGCGCGGCCAGCAGCGCAGCTTCCATAGTCCAGCCGGCGCGCTGCATCAGCAAGGCCGCCGCGTAGGCGCCGAGGCCGAAGTAGGCGGCGTGGCCGAACGAGTGCATGCCCGCCGGCCCCATGATGAAGTGCAAGCTGGTGGCGAACAGCGCGGCGGTCAGCAGGTCGATCGCCAACACGGTGATGTAAGGGCTGCTGGCGGTGGCCAGCGGCAGCAGCACCAGTCCGGCCAGCAACACGGCCGAGGCGACCCGCAAGGCCCGGCCGGCCGGGCGCAGCGGCGGCTCGACCGCCGCGCTGTTGCGCGACGCCGCCTGGGGCCGGCCCATCAGCCCCCACGGCCGCCAGACCAGCACCACCGCCATCACCAGAAACTCGGCCACCAGCGTGAGCTTGGAGAAGTTGAAGGCGATGCCAAAGGCCTGCACCGTGCCGATGGCCACGCACAGCGCCTTGATCTCGGCGATCAACAGCGCGGCCACATAGGCCCCCGGGATCGAGCCCATGCCACCGACCACCACCACGACAAAGGCGTCGCCGATGGTCAGCAGGTCGAGGTTCAGCGACGCCGGCTCGCGCGGCAACTGCAGCGCGCCGCCCAGGCCGGCCAGCATCGCGCCCAGCGCAAACACGCTGGTGAACAGCCAGGCCTGGTTGACGCCCAGCGCGCCGACCATCTCGCGGTCTTGGGTGGCGGCGCGCACCAGCGTGCCCCAGCGGGTGCGGGTGAGCAGCAGCCAGAGCAGGCCGAGCACGGCCGGGCCGACGACGATCAGGAACAGGTCGTACTCGGGCACGCGCCGGCCGAGGATCATCACTGCGCCGGACAGGCCGGGAGCGCGCGGGCCGAGCAGGTCTTCAGGGCCCCAGAGCCACAGGGCGGCGTCCTTGATGACGAGCATCAGCGCAAAGGTGGCGAGCAGCTGGAACAGCTCGGGCGCCCGGTAGACGCGGCGCAACAAGCCCATCTCGACCAGCGCGCCGATGGCGCCCACGGCCACGGCCGTGAGCAGCAACGAGGGCCAGAACCACGCGCCGCTACCGAGCCGGCCGACCAGCGTGTAGGCGATGTAGATGCCCAGCATGTAGAACGAACCGTGCGCGAAGTTGACGATGCGCGTGACGCCGAAGATCAGCGACAGCCCGGCACCGACGAGGAACAACGATGAAGCTCCGGCCAGGCCGTTAAGCAACTGAACGGCGAAGCCGGAAATGTCCATGCGGTGGGGAGCGAGAAGCGGTTGGCGATCCTCATCCTCATGGGTGAGGACGGCCGGGGGTCAAGAAGAAAGAATGCCGTGCGCCTTCGATCGAATTGAAAGAAAGCGCAAGTTGCAGACCGGCAAATCAGTCCGGTGCGCGCAACTTCTTCACCTGCTCGTTGCTCGGCAGGAACCTGGCGCCGTCCAGATAGACATAGTCGACCATCACGCCCTTGCCGCCCTGGTTCTGCGTCTTGCCCACAAACGCGCCCATGGTCGATTGATGGTCTTCGGCGCGATAGGTGATCTTGCCGAACGGGGTGTCGACCTGCAGGCCCGCGAAGGCCTCGACCAGCTTCTCGGTCTCCGAGCTCTTGGCCTTTTTCATGCCCGCCGCGAGCGACTTGATCATGCTGTAACCCACCACCGAGCCGAGGCGCGGATAGTCTTTGTACTTGTTGTGATACGCCAGGAAAA
>JAYVDE010000617.1:0-8778 GCA_043749575.1 Burkholderiaceae bacterium
CTTGGCGGCTTCGTATTCGGCGTTCTCCGACAGATCGCCCTGGGCACGCGCCTCGGAAATCGCCTGGATCACCGCGTGACGTTCCTTGGACTTGAGCTGATGCAGCTCGTCCTTGAGTTTTTCGGCACCGCGCTTGGTGAGGGGAATGGTGGCCATCGGGGCCTCCTGCAAAAAAGTGAGACGCGGGCCCGGGCAGCGCCGCAAAAAACAAATCCGCCGCGCTGGGCACCTGCGGGTGCAGGCGCAAAGGCGGCGGAACGGAGGAAAAAGAGTTTAGTGCAACTCGGCGTGCAGTTCCTGCAGACTGAGCACGCTCAGGTCTTGTTGGTGCTTCATCGCCTCGGTGGCGGCCTCGCAGCCGGCCATCGTGGTGTAGTAGGTCACCCGGTTGGCCAGCGCCGCGGTGCGGATGTAGCGCGAATCAGCAATCGCCGTGCGGGTCTCGTCCACCGTGGTGAACACCAGCTGGATTTCGCCCCCCTTGACCATGTCGGCGATGTGCGGCCGGCCATCTTTGACCTTGTTGACCACGCGCACCGGGATGCCGGCCGCCGCGATTGCCCCGCCCGTGCCCTTGGTCGCCAGCACCGTGAAGCCCAGCGCCACCAGGTCGCGCGCCACACCCACGGCACGCTCTTTGTCGCCAGCCTTCACCGAGATCACCACCGTGCCCTGGGTCGGCAAGCGCGAACCGGCGCCGAGCTGGCTTTTCAGCATCGCTTCGCCGAAGGTCTTGCCCACGCCCATCGCCTCGCCGGTGGAGCGCATTTCTGGCCCGAGGATCGGGTCGACACCGGGAAACTTGTTGAATGGGAACACCGCTTCCTTGATGCTGAAGTACGGCGGAATCACCTCGCGCGGGGGCTCACCGTTGCGGCTTTTCTGCTCGGCCAGCTTCTGCCCGGCCATGCAGCGTGCGGCGATCTTGGCCAGTTGCTGGCCGGTCGCCTTCGACACATAGGGCACGGTGCGTGAGGCCCGCGGGTTCACTTCCAGCACGTAGACCACTGCGTTTTCGCCGTTGCCGGCCACACTGCCCTGGATGGCGAACTGCACGTTCATCAGGCCGACGACCTTCAGTGCCAGCGCCATCACCGTGGTCTGGCGGCGCAACTCATCTTGCAGCGCGCGGGGCAATGTGTAGGGCGGCAGCGAACAGGCCGAGTCGCCCGAGTGCACACCCGCCTGCTCGATGTGCTCCATGATGCCGCCGATCATCACCGCCGTGCCATCGCTGATGCAGTCGACATCGACCTCGATCGCGTCGTCGAGAAAGCGGTCGAGCAGCACCGGTGATTTCTCGCTGACACGCACCGCCTCGCGCATGTAGCGCTCGAGGTCTTTGTCGCCGTGCACGATCTCCATCGCCCGGCCACCCAGCACGTAGCTGGGGCGCACGACCAGCGGGTAGCCGATTTCGTGGGCCAGCGCGATGGCCGATTCTTCGGTGCGGGCGATCCGGTTGGGCGGTTGCTTCAGCCCCAGCGTGTGCAGCAGCTGCTGGAAGCGCTCACGGTCCTCGGCGATGTCGATCGAGTCGGGCGAGGTGCCGATGATCGGCACGCCGTTGGCTTCGAGGTCGAGCGCCAGCTTCAGCGGCGTCTGGCCGCCGTACTGCACGATCACGCCAACCGGTTTTTCCTTGTCGACGATCTCCAGCACGTCTTCCAGCGTCACCGGCTCGAAATAGAGCCGGTCGCTGGTGTCGTAGTCGGTCGACACGGTCTCAGGGTTGCAGTTGACCATGATGGTCTCGTAACCATCCTCGCGCAGGGCAAGCGCGGCGTGCACGCAGCAGTAGTCGAACTCGATGCCCTGGCCGATGCGGTTGGGGCCACCGCCCAGCACCATGATCTTTTTCTTGTCGGTCGGCTCGGCCTCGCACTCGCCGTCCACCGTCTCGTAGCAGCTGTAGAGGTAGGCCGTCTGGGTGGCAAATTCGGCCGCGCAGGTGTCCACCCGTTTGTAGACCGGGCGCACATCCAGCGCATGGCGGGCGCGGCGCACGTCGTGCTGGTTGCTGCCGAGCAGCTTGCCCAGGCGCTTGTCGGAGAAGCCCTTCTGTTTGACGAAGCGCAGCTCGGCAGCGCTCAGGCTGGCCAGCTGGCGGGTCTTCAGCTTGGTCTCGGTCGCGATGATGTCTTCGATCTGCGCCAGGAACCAGGGGTCAATCGCGGTCTCTTCGAAAATTTCTTCCAGCGTCATGCCGATGCGGAAGGCATCGCCGACGTAGAGGATGCGTTCAGGGCCGGCCTCGCCGATCTCCTCGATGATCTCGTCGCGGTCGGTCGACCTTTCAGTCATGCCGTCGATATCGGTTTCCAGCCCGCGCAGCGCCTTCTGGAACGATTCCTGGAAGGTGCGGCCCATCGCCATCACCTCACCCACCGACTTCATTTGCGTCGTCAGGTGCGGGTCGGCGGCCGGAAATTTTTCGAATGCAAAACGCGGGATCTTGGTGACGACATAGTCGATGCTGGGCTCGAAGCTCGCCGGCGTGGCGCCCCCAGTGATGTCGTTGCGCAGTTCGTCCAGCGTGTAGCCCACCGCCAGCTTGGCGGCGATCTTGGCGATCGGAAAACCGGTGGCCTTGGAGGCCAGCGCCGAGCTGCGCGAGACCCGCGGGTTCATCTCGATGACGACCATGCGGCCGTCCTGCGGGTTGATCGCGAACTGCACATTGCTGCCGCCGGTGTCGACGCCGATCTCGCGCAGGATCGCGATGCTGGCGTTGCGCAGCAGTTGGTACTCTTTGTCGGTCAGGGTCTGCGCCGGAGCGACGGTGATCGAGTCGCCGGTGTGGATGCCCATCGGGTCGAGGTTTTCGATCGCGCAGACGATGATGCAGTTGTCGGCGCGGTCGCGCACCACTTCCATCTCGAACTCTTTCCAGCCGATCAGCGATTCCTCGATCAGCAGTTCCTTGCTCGGCGACAGGTCGAGCCCGCGCTTGCAGATCTCTTCGAACTCTTCCGGGTTGTAGGCAATGCCGCCGCCGGTGCCGCCCAGCGTGAAGCTCGGGCGGATCACCATCGGGAAGCCACCGCTGGATGCATTGCCGATCTCGGTAGTGATGCGCTTTTGCACGGCCCAGGCTTCATCCAGCGAATGGGCGATGCCGCTGCGCGCCGAGCCCAGGCCGATCGAGGTCATCGCGTTCTTGAACTTCAGCCGGTCTTCGGCCTTCTCGATGGCCTGCTCGTTGGCGCCGATCATCTCGACGCCGTACTTGGCCAGCACGCCGTGCTTGTGCAGGTCGAGCGCGCAATTCAGCGCGGTCTGGCCGCCCATGGTGGGCAGCACTGCATCGGGCCGCTCTTTGGCGATGATCTTCTCGACCACCTGCCAAGTGATGGGCTCGATGTAGGTCACGTCCGCCATGTCGGGGTCGGTCATGATCGTGGCCGGGTTGCTGTTGACCAGAACGACCTTGTAGCCCTCCTCGCGCAGCGCCTTGCAGGCCTGGGCACCGGAGTAGTCAAACTCGCAGGCCTGGCCAATGATGATCGGACCGGCGCCGATGATGAGGATGGTTTTCAGGTCTTGGCGCTTAGGCATTCTTCTTCTCCGTCTTCACTTGGGTCATGAGCGCCGTGAAGCGGTCAAACAGGTAGGCGATGTCATGCGGGCCGGGCGAGGCTTCCGGGTGGCCCTGGAAGCAAAACGCGGGCCGGTCGGTGCGGGCCAGGCCTTGCAACGTGTGGTCGAACAAGCTGACGTGGGTTGGCCGCAAGTTGGCCGGCAGCGATTTTTCGTCAACCGCAAAACCGTGGTTCTGGCTGGTGATCGACACCCGACCTGAATCCAGATCCTTCACCGGGTGGTTGGCCCCATGGTGGCCGAACTTCATCTTGAAGGTCTTGGCGCCCGAGGCCAGCGCCATGATCTGGTGGCCCAGGCAGATGCCGAAGGTGGGAATGCCGGTGTCGATCAGCGTGCGGGTGGCGGCGATGGCGTAGTCGCAGGGCGCGGGGTCGCCGGGCCCGCTGGACAAAAAGATGCCGTCGGGCTTGAGAGCCAACACTTCGGCTGCAGCGGTGCGCGCCGGCACCACGGTGACGCGGCAGCCGCGGCTGGTCAACATGCGCAAGATGTTGCGCTTCACGCCGAAGTCATAGGCCACGACGTGGAATCGGCCGTCGGCCGACCCCGCGCCCCCTTCGCCACCATCGCCCAAGCTGCCGTAGCCGCTGCCCAGCACCCACTCGGTCTCGGTGAAGGCGTAAGGCCGGTCGACGCTCACCACCTGGGCCAGGTCTAGCCCGGCCATGCTGGGCGCGGCCTTGGCACGGGCGATGGCCACAGCGATGTCGGCCGCGGTCACTGCGTGCCCGGTGGCAAAGGTGGTGATGCAAGCGTTCTGCGCGCCGGTCGTGCGCAGACAGCGCGTCAGGCGCCGGGTGTCGATGCCGGCAATCGCCACCGTGCCCTCGCGCTGCAGGTAGGCGTCGAGCGTCAGCTTGGCGCGGAAGTTGGACATCCGCAGCGGCAGATCCTTGATGATCAGGCCGCCCGCCTGGACCTTGCCAGCCTCGACATCCTCGGCGTTGATGCCGTAGTTGCCGATGTGCGGGTAGGTCAGCGTGACGAGTTGGCGGCAGTAGCTGGGATCGGTCAGGATCTCCTGGTAGCCGGTGAGCGCGGTATTGAAAACGACCTCGCCCACGGTCGACCCCGCAGCGCCGATGGAATGGCCATGGAAGACCGTGCCGTCTGCAAGTGCCAAGAGGGCGGGGGGCAGTAGGGGCAGTAGAGGCAGTAGAGGCAGTAGAGGCAGTGGGGACAGTGGGGGCAGCAAGAAATGGACTCCGTAAGTCGCGCCTCCCAGCGCCGCTCGTGGTGCGGCACCCGTTCACGAAAAGTGCGTGGGCGCCGAAAGCAGGAAGTCCGGTGCTGAACTTCGTTGGCGCATCACTTGGTTGCGGTGGGGGCAGGTAAACCTTTGAATTGTAGCCGGTCCGGGTCTACCCGGATGCCACCGCCCCGCCAA
Source organism: Burkholderiaceae bacterium (assembly GCA_043749575.1). Taxonomy (GTDB): domain Bacteria; phylum Pseudomonadota; class Gammaproteobacteria; order Burkholderiales; family Burkholderiaceae_C; genus Pseudaquabacterium. Next base: position 4,991 of record JAYVDE010000617.1, read on the forward strand.
GCCCTTCCCGCCCGCCGGCCCGCCTCAAGCTACCGCCAGCCGGTCAGCCGGTCAGCCGGTCAGCCGGTCAGCCCGTCAGCGCGGCGATGCCGGCGCGGGCGACCTGCGCATCCTCGTTGGACTTCACGCCGCTCACGCCCACCGCACCCACGCACTGGCCGTCGACCATCACCGGCACACCGCCTTCGAGCATGCCTTCCAGCAGCGGTGCGCTCAAGAAAGCCATCCGGCCCTGGTTGATCACGTCCTCGTACACCTTGCTCTCGCGCCGGCCCAGCGCCGCCGTGCGGGCTTTGGCTGGCGCGATGTGGGCGGTGATCGGCGCGGCGCCATCCAGCCGCTGCAGCCACAACAGATGGCCGCCGTCGTCGACGATGGCGATGGTCACCGGCCACTGCCGGGCCAGCGCCTCGGCTTGTGCGGCCTGGGCCATGGCACGCACGTCGGACAGGGTCAACACGGACTTGGAAATCATGGAAGCGCTCCAAAATAGTGAGTGCGAAATTTTGCCCTAGGCCGCAGGGCGCCCGTTCTAGCCGCTTTTCGCCGTTCTAGTGGCAAGACCACTGCACCCCTGCGGAACTTACAATGCATTGCTAAGCTCTGATGTGTTTGCGTGAATCATCAACTTGACCACTCTTCTGGAGGTTCCATGAACGAACAAAGCCTGCAAACCTTGCCCGGCTATTCGGGCTCAGGCTCGCTGGCCGCTGATCGCAACCGCGTGCTGCGTAACACCTACTGGCTGCTGGCGCTGTCGATGGTGCCCACGGTGCTGGGTGCCTGGGTCGGTGTGTCTACCGGCATCACCGCCGCGATGGGCGGTGGCATGAGCGCGATCATCTTTCTGGCGGGCGCGTTCGGCTTCATGTTTGCGATCGAGAAGACCAAGGATTCGTCCACCGGCGTGTTGGTGCTGTTGGCCTTCACCTTCTTCATGGGCTTGATGCTGTCGCGCCTGCTGGCCACGATTCTGGGCTTTCGCAACGGCTCGTCACTGATCATGACGGCCTTCGGCGGCACGGCAGTCATCTTCCTTGGCATGGCCACGCTGGCCACGGTGATCAAGCGCGATCTGTCGGGCATGGGCAAGTTCTTGTTCGTCGGCGCCCTGATCCTGCTGGTGGCGGGCATCGTCAACATCTTCATGCAGTCGACCGCGCTGATGATGACGCTGTCGGTGCTGGCGATCGTGATCTTCTCGGGCTTCATGCTGTTTGACATCAAGCGCGTGATCGACGGCGGCGAGACCAACTACATCACCGCCACGCTGTCGGTCTACCTGAGCATCTACAACGTGTTCCAGAGCTTGCTGATGATCCTGGGCGTGGTGGGCGGCGAGCGCGACTGAGCTCGTCCCCGCGCAAGCAGAAAAGGCTCCCTAGGGAGCCTTTTTTTGTGGTCTGGCCTTGGTGTCAAGCGCGGTCGAAAACCGCCATCGACTCGGTGTGAGCGGTGTGCGGGAACATGTTCACCGCACCGGCGGCCGAGAACCGGTAGCCGGCCTCGTGCACCAGTAGGCCGGCATCACGTGCCAGTGTGGCCGGGTTGCAGCTGACGTAGACGATGCGCTTGGGTGGCGTCCAATCGCCGTGCGGTACCGGTGACTCAGCACCCAGCAGCTCAGCCAGCGCCTTGACGAGTGCAAAAGCACCTTCGCGCGGCGGATCGATCAGCCACTTGTCGGCCGACCCGTAAGCCACCAGGTCGGCAGCTGCCATCTCGAACAGGTTGCGGGCGGCAAACGTGGCCTTCGCGGCCAGGCCGTTGCGATGCGCGTTGTCACGCGAGCGCTGCACCAGCGCTTCGCTGCCCTCGATGCCCAGCACCTCGCGGGCGCAAGTGGCCAGCGGCAGCGTGAAGTTGCCGATGCCACAGAACCAGTCGATCACCCGCTCCTGCGGCCCGGGGGCCAGCAAGCGCAGCGCACGACCGACCAGCACCGTGTTGATGTGGTGGTTCACCTGGGTGAAATCGGTGGGTTTGAACGGCATCGTGATGCCGAACTCGGGCAGCGTATAGGCCAGTTCAGGCCCGCCCTCGTCGAGCAGGTGCACCGTGTCGGGCCCCTTGGGCTGCAACCACCATTGCACACCGTGCGTGGCGGCGAAGGCGCGCAGGCGGTCTTGGTCGGCGCTGCTCATCGGTTCCAGGTGGCGCAGCACCAGCGCGGTCACCAGGCCTTCCAGCCGCTGACCGATCGCCAGTTCGATCTGCGGCAGGCGGTCGCGCTGGTCCATGCTGCCGATCAGTGCGCGCAGCGGCATCAGCAGCGCGCTGAACGCCGGCGGCAGCACTGGGCAAACCTGCATGTCGGCCACATAGCGGCTCTTGCGCTCGTGGAAGCCGACCAGCACCGTGCCCTTGCGCGGCACGTGGCGCACCGACAAGCGCGCCCGGTAGCGGTAGCCCCAGGTCGGGCCCTGGATCGGGCGCAGCAGGTTCTCTGGCCTCACCTTGCCCAGGTGCTGCAGGTTGTCTTCAAGCACCCGCTGCTTGACAGCCACCTGGGCCGCAGCGTCCAGGTGCTGCATCTTGCAGCCGCCGCATGAACCAGGATGCAGGCCAAAGTGCGGGCAGCCCGGGCGCACCCGTTGCGAGCTCTCGTTGCGCATCGCCGTCATCACGCCCTGCTCCCAGGCGTTTTTGCTGCGGCCCACGTTCACCTGCACCTCTTCACCGGGCAGCGCGCCTTCGATGAACACCACCTTGCCCTCGGCATTGCGGGCCACGCCCTGGGCTTCGAGGTCGATCGATTCAACCTTCAGCCATTCGTCTCTGCTTGTCATCGCCGGATTATCCGGCCCACGAAAAAGCCGCCCGCGGGCGGCTTGGTGCTTGGTGCTTGGTGCTTGGCGCTTGGTGCTTGGTGCTGGGCGCTGAGCTCCTGGCGGCAACGCCACTCAGGGCTTGACGTAGTCCGAGACCACCTTCCAGCGGCCATCGGTGATCTGCGACAAGCGCGACAAATCATTGCCCAGGCGCTTGGTGGCCGTGTAGGTGGTCAGCGGCGAGCCGAACATGTCGGGCTCGATGGTCATGGTGTCCATCGCCTTGATGAACGATTCGGTGCTCAGGTTGGTGCCGGCTTTTTGCGCCGCCTTGGCAAATACGTCGATGATCAGGTAGCCGTAGACCGAGAACACCGTGGGATCCTCGCTGAACTTGGTCTTGTACTTGTTGGCCCAAAAGCGCAGCGGCTGTGAGGCTTCGTCCAGGTAGGGGTGCACCGCGGTCATGGTGGCGTAGAAGCCATCCATCGGCTTGCCACCCAGCTTGTGGATCAGGTCGGTGTACGACGCGCTGCTGCCCAGGAAGGTCGGGTTGAAGCCGGTCTTGCGGGCCTCGGCAATGCCGCCGATGGTCTCGCGGATGATGGTGCCCATCACCACCAGGTCGCAGCCGCCGGCCTTCATCTTGGCGATCTGCGATGAAAAATCAGTCGCACCGCGCTTGTAGCTGGTCTTTTCGACCAGTTCCATGCTCATGGCCTTCAGCGCCGCCTCGGCACCGCGCATCACTTCCAGGCCGAACTCGTCGTCCTGGTACAGGGTGCAGACTTTCTTGGCGCTCTTTTCCTTCACCAGCTTGGGCAAGGCCAGCCGGATCTGGTCAAAGTACGTGGCGGCGAACGAATACTTCAGCTTGTGGAAGGGCTCGTACATCTCGCGCGCCGCAGTGATCGGCAGAAAGTTGATGACGTTCTTCTCGAACTGCACCGGCATCGCCGCGTTGTTGTGGGCCGTGCCGATGTGGCCGGCCATCAGGAATATCTTGTCCTGGTTGAC
>JAYVDE010000618.1:0-8778 GCA_043749575.1 Burkholderiaceae bacterium
CATGGCCGACCCCAAGCCACCGCCGCCGGGCGCGCGCCACGCCACGGTCAGCCCCTGGCGCGGGGGCCGCGCGCAGCGCCGCGCCGACTGGCTGGCCGAAGAGGTGGCCGTGGCGCTGGTCTTCAACGGCCTGTCGCATGCGGTGATGATGGCCACGCCGGCCGACCTGGACGACTTCGCGCTGGGCTTTGCGCTGACCGAAGGCCTGATCGACAGCCCCGCCGCGCTCTACGGCTGCGAGCTGCAGCCGGTCGAACAAGGCATCGAGTTGCGGCTGGCCGTGTCGTCACGCTGTTTCGAGGCGTTGAAGGGCCGCCGCCGCACGCTGGCCGGGCGCACCGGCTGCGGCCTGTGCGGCACCGACAGCCTGGCCCAGGTGTTGCGCAGCTTGCCGAAGGTGCCCAACACCACCGTGGTGCCGGCCGCGCTGGCCGCCGCGCAGCACGGCTTGCGGCCATGGCAGGCGGTGCAACAACTCACCGGTGCCAGCCACGCCGCGGCCTGGTGCGCGCTCGACGGCCAGGTGCTGATGCTGCGCGAGGACATCGGCCGCCACAACGCGCTCGACAAACTGATCGGCGCGATGGTGCGCGCGCGCGCCGATGCCGCTGCGGGCTTCATCTGCATCACCAGCCGGGCCAGCTTCGAGCTGGTGCAGAAAGCCGCGATGGCGGGTGTCGGCCTGCTGGCCGCAGTGTCGGCGCCCACCACACTGGCGGTCGACACCGCGCTGGGTTGTGGCTTGGCGCTGGCCGGCTTCGTGCGGGGTGACGACTTCGTCGCCTACACCTTCCCTGAACGCTTCGGCTTGATACCTGTCGAGACACCTGGCGAGAAGCTGGCCGAGACCCCCGACCATGAACATTGATCATCTGGTGCACATGGCCAACCGCATCGGCGAATTTTTTCAGGCCATGCCCGATCATGCCGAGGCCCTGAACGGCGTCGCCACGCACATCAAACGCTTCTGGGAGCCGCGCATGCGCCGTGCACTGGCAGCGCATGTCGACGAACACGGCGGCGACGGGCTGACGCCGTTGGTGCGCGAGGCGCTGACGCTGCATCGGTCGGTGCTGGACTGAAGCCGACTGGTTGGCGGCCAACCGTTTCTTCCGGCAGGTGGCCAAAACCGATCTGCACTTCGCTGTCGCCCAGCGGCCCAGCGGCCCAGGCGGTGGTCGACGAAGCCGCCGAGCTGCGGCTGCAGCAGGCGCACAGCGTGGCCCGGGGGGTCGAGGTCTGCCAGGGCAAGCTGTCAGAAGCCGCACGCCGGCTGGGCATCAGCCGCAACACGCTCTACCGCAAGCTGGGCCGGCCGCTGGCCGGCGCCGAGCGAGCGGCCGCCACGCTGCGCTGAGCGCGTGGGAGAACCCCCAAAAGCCGCGAAGAAACGGCCTGTTCTGCGACGTTCCGCAATGCAGAACGTGAGCCCTGTGCGGCGCACGCGCACTGCACCGAGTCAACGCGAGGTGGCCTTCACTGGCATGACCGGCACGACCGGCACGACCGGCAGCAGATGGCGGCCGAAAAATTCGCCAATGCGCCGGTCGACCTCGAGCAGTTGCGCGCGGTCAAATCCGGGCGGGTCGTTCAGCAAGTCGCCGATCAGGCCGTCCAGGCCAGGCGGCAGCGGCGACAGCAGCGCACCATGGCCGGCTGCGGGCAGGTCGGCCACCCGCTCGCAGGACGGGCAGGCGGCCAGCACCCGGTCGCTGTGAAAACGCGGCACCAGCCAGCGGTCCTGCCCCACGGTCACCAGGCCCAGCGGCACGCTGGGCCGGGCCAGCGAGGCCATGTCGAAATCAGCCGCCAGCGGCACACCGGCCACCACCGCCGCCACCCGCGGATCGTAGTGGCGGTGCAGGTGATCGTCGGTCAAGCGCCAGGCGATCAGCCGGCGCGTGATCGCCAGCTTCAGCCCATCGGCCCAGCCGCCGGTCAAGCGGGTGGCCAGGCCGACGCAAGTCTGGAAGTCCTCGACCAGGTGCGCCTCACAATGCGCGCGCAGCAGCGCCGGTGACCAACGGCCACCGGCCATGCTCAACGCGGTGTGGCCGCCGGCGGACATGCCGTAGACCCCCACCTTGTCCAGCGCCAGCAGCGGCGCAAAGCGCGCGTCGCGGCCGACCACGTCGATCACCCGCGACACCTCGCCCGGCCGCAGGGCCCAGCTGACCGGGCCGCGTCCACTGCTGTCGTGCCAGTTGTCGGCGCGGTGCTCGGGCAACGCCACCACGTAGCCGGCATCGACCAGCCGCTGGGCCAGGTCGGCCATCACCCAGGGCCCGCCGCCCGACCCGTGCGACACCACCACCAGCCGGCCATTGCCGCGCACCGGCGGGGCATCGGGCGCCAGCGGCAGGATGAAGGGCCCGCGCTGCACGGCCCGCGACGCGGCCTGGGTGGGATAGAACAGCGTCACCGGACCGTCATCGCCGCTGGCCGGCAGCGCCGCCAGGCCGGTGGCGGCGCGGGCCAGGCTGGCGGCCAGCGCCAAGCTTGCGGTCAGCCCACGAAGTGCGACGGCCAGGCCCGGGCGGGGCGTGGGACGACAAGGGGCGGTTTGAAGCGCAGGCATGGGGTGGACTCCAGGAGGGGCGAAGGCCCCCGGTGCATCACACGATGCCCTGGCAGCCCCAAGGCGGTCTCGCCGAAACCGGTGTCGGTCAGGATTCAGCTGGCCGATTTCAGCAATCGGCGCGGTTTTCTCGCCGGAACTCGGTCGGCGTGCGACCGGTGTCTGCCTTGAAGGCCCGGTTGGAGGGCCCGATCGCCTGAAACCCGGCGTCCAGCGCGATGCTCAGCACCGGCTGATCGGTCTTCGCCGGGTCGGCCAGCGCGGCGCGGGCCTCGGCCAACCGAAAGCCGTTGACGAAGACGTTGAAATTGCGGTGGCCCAACCGCTGGTTGATCAGCCGGCGCAATCGGTAATCAGGCACCGCCAGCCGGGCGGCCAGGCTGGCCAGACTCAGGTCTTCGCTGCGGTAGGCACGTTCGTCGGCCATCAGGCGCTGCAGCGCGACGGCCAGGCGCCGCTCGGTTTCGTCGGGCGGTGGCAGCGGCGTGGCCGGTAGGTCATCCACCGGGGCAGCCGCCAAGGTGCCAGCGGCCCGTGGGTCAGCCGACGAGACCACCGGCCCGGCGTGCGCAGGGAACAACTCGGTCACGGCCAGGCGCAGCAGGCGCCAGGCCAGTCGGTCCTCGAACAGCGGCGTCGAGCCGACGACCTGCACGCACAAGCCCAGCGTCATCAGCACACCGGCGCGAGCGGCTGCCAAGCTCGGCCGGTCGCGCGCCAGCACCAGCGCCAACAGCAGCAGCCAGGCCCTGCAGCATGCCGCGCAGGGTGGCGTCGACGACGGGCAGCAGGGGCAACACCTGAACTCCAGGGGGACGGCCATCCAGGACGGCCGCACGATCACAGGCCGCCGCGTGGGACGCGGTGCCGAGCCGCGGCTACCGGCTACCGGCTACCGGCTACCGGCTAACGGCTACCGGCGGCCGCGGCGCGGCGGCGGCTCGGGCGGCGGGTGGCCGCCAGGGGGCGCGGAGAACAGCTTGGCCGCGCGACCCTTCAGTTCGAGCAGTTCGGTGGGCGTGATCGAATATTTGCGGCCGACCACGTCGACCTCGATGCGGAATTCGACATCCTTGCTGCCGTTGCTGAGCGTGCCGCAGGTGAAATCGTAGTCTCTGCTCTCGGCCGGGAAGCCGTCGGCCTCGGCGTCGAAATCGATGTATTTCACGTCGCGGATCTCGCCGCTGGCAAGGTCGAGAACGCCGGTGGATTCGATCACCTCGTCGTTCAGTTCATCGTGGATGGAAATCGGCAGTTTCAGGTCCATCGGGCTCGGTACGGCGCTGTTTGCAAGGGGTGCGATGTTGCCACAGTGACCAGGGTGGCTGGCCAGCGCGGACGCCGCCGGGCGCTTGAACGCTGCCACGGAGCGCGGGTGCGGCGCCTGGACGCGACAGCGGGCGAGCGGATGGACGCTGAAGCGTCAGGCCTGCATTGACATGAACACGCCGGTGGACTGCAGCAGCAGGGCCGTCAGCAACTGGCCGTGCACCACGTGCAGCCGGCCCTGGGCGCGGCAGCCCACCACCTCGACCACCACTTCCAGCGCCGGGTCGACCAGCCGCAGCCGGGTGCCGACGGGCAGCGCTTGCACGATATACAGGCTCAGGCCGGTCAGCGACAGGTCGCCCCAGCGCACCGGCTGGGCCATCGCCGGCCAACCGACGTGGACCATCGCCACATGCGCCTGATCTCGCCGCACCGCGCCGCGGCGGCCCAGCCCCTCCTGGCCGTACCGGCCCGGGCCGGGCAACGCGGCCAGCGGGCTGTGGCAACGCGGGCAGCGGCTGTCGGAGCGCCGGCCGCCCGCCACCGGGTATTGGCACAGCGGGCAGCACCGGTCGGGCAGCGACTGGCCGTCGACGGCCAACATGGGGACCGCCGGTGCCGGCAGCTGGTAGGGGTTGCGGCGCTCGCTCACGGGATACTTTCAGGTTGTGGCCCCAGGAATTCGCCCTTTGAGGCGGCCGGGCGGGCTTGTGCGGAGTTCGTGCGGAGTTTGTGCGGGGCGACTCCGGCCACGGCGCCCGGCGGGGTGGCCAGTGCAGCCAGCCCGCCGCTTCACCGCATATCGGCCGCCTGCGCGCGGGCTTGAGCACCAAGTTGGGGGATCAAGCGCAAGGGGCGCTGGGCTCAGACCGGGCCAGCGGCGGTGCGGGCACCGGCCTTCAACGCGGCAATGGTGGCGGCCCAGTCGGCGCTGCCGAACACCGCCGACCCGGCGACAAAGGTGTCGGCCCCGGCGCGGGCAATTTCGGCGATGTTGTCGGGCTTGACGCCGCCGTCGACCTCCAGCCGGATGGCGCGGCCGCTGCGTTCGAAGTACGCGTCCAGCCGCTGGCGCACCGCGGCCAGCTTGGGGATCGTGGCCGGGATGAAGCGCTGGCCGCCAAAGCCGGGGTTCACGCTCATCAGCATCACCAGGTCGAGCTTGTCCATCACGTGATCAAGCCAGGCCAGCGGCGTGGCCGGGTTGAAGACCAGGCCGGCCTGGCAGCCTGAGTCGCGGATCAGCGCCAGCGTGCGGTCAACATGGCGGCTGGCCTCGGGGTGGAAGCTGATCAGCCCGGCGCCAGCTTGGGCGAAGGGCTGCACCAAAGCGTCGACCGGCTCGACCATCAGGTGCACGTCCATCATGGCCTTGCCGACATAGGGCTTGAGGGCCTCGCAGATCATCGGCCCGAAGGTGAGGTTGGGCACGTAGTGGTTGTCCATCACGTCGAAGTGAATCCAGTCGGCGCCGGCCTCGATCACCCGTGCCACGTCGTCGCCCAGGCGGGCAAAGTTGGCCGAGAGGATGCTGGGGGCGATGACGGTGGGCTGTCTCATGCAAAGTCCAGGATAGGGTTGAAGGCGGTTGATCAGGGGTTGGCGCCAGCGGTGCACGCGGCAAGCCGCTGGAGTCTCCCACCAACGGTCGACACCGCGCGCCACGCCCCCGCCCGGCCCGGTGTAGCCGCCGTGCAGGCCCTCGCAGAACAGCGCGGCACTGGCGGCCATGTCTTGCCAGGGAGCGAAGTGGCCGATCACGCCATCGCGGGCTGGTCGGCTGGTCGGCTGATGGGCCGCTGAGCCGCTGAAAGTCGCTCACCGTGCATCGATCACGCACAGGCTCAATCAGGCTGCACCGACCCCCTGAATGAGTGGGGAATCCCCCCCACTTGCGGGCCCGGCCTGCCTTGAGAACGCCATGTAACGAACAGATACTGGCCAACATGGAAAATTTCTCGACACCACCGCGAGCCACTTTGCCCTGGATCGCCAACCTGGCGACCCTGGTCGTGGTGGTCGCTGCCATCGGCTGGTCGGGTGGGCAGCGTCCCGATCTGCCCACCGCCGCAGTGACGGCCGCCGTGCCTGCAAGCACGCAAACTGCGCCGGTGGCCGATCAAGCTCCAGCGCCGCAGCCCGGCGCCACCCAAAGCCGCTGGCCCGCCAAGACCAGCTCGCGCCCAATCGACGGCCTGCAAGCGGTGGGTTACCTCCCAGGCCAGCTGCCCTGACCCGGCCCATTCTCGGGTTCCACCTGGCGCGCCCCGCTGATCAGATGGCGCATTGCACCGGGCGGGCGCCCAGCACCACCACCAGCACATGGGGATCCAGCGCCAGCAGGTAGCCCCGTCGGCCGCCGTTGACCAAGATCTGCGGCAATTCCAGCACCGACGATTCGACATAGATCGGCATCGGCTTGCGGGTGCCAAACGGTGAGGTGCCGCCGACCAGATAACCGCTGTGGCGCTGCGCAACCTCGGGCTTGCACGGCGCCACACTCTTGGCGCCGATCACCCGCGCCAGGTTTTTGGTGCTCACCTGCCGGTCGCCGTGCATCAGCACGATCAAGGGCTGGTCGCGCTCGTTCTGCATCACCAGGGTCTTGACCACCGAGGCCTCGGGCCAGCCCAGCTGACGCGCCGATTCGGCCGTGCCGCCGTGGTCAAGGTAGTCGTAGACATGTTCGCTGAAAACGACCCCGGCGGCCCGCAGCCACTGGGTGGCCGGGGTTTCGCTGACGTGTTTGTCCTTCTTCGCCATCGTGTCTCAAACGCGTCTTTCAGCCGCGGGTCGGCGGGCCGGCCGTCAACTCACTGGGCCGGGTCGCGCAGTTCCCAGCGGATGCGGTCGACCGCGGCCAGCAACTCGGGCGACAGCGTGGTGCCCCAGGCGGCCAGGTTGTCGTCCAGCTGGGCCAACGTGGTCACGCCGATGATGGTGCTGGCGACCCGCCAGCTGGTGTAGCAGAAGGCCAGCGCCAGTTGGGTGGGCGTCAGGCCATGGTCGCGGGCCAGCGCGTTGTAGCGGCGCGCAGCGGCCAGGGTTTCGGGCCGGCCCCAGCGCTGCTTGCGCATGCCGTCGAAGCGCGCGAGGCGGCCCAGCGCCGGCTGCGCCGCGTCCAGGCCGGGGCCGTCGTACTTGCCGGTCAGGGCGCCGAAGCCCAGCGGGCTGTAGGCCAGCAGCGACACGCCGCTGCGCAGCATCGTCTCGTCCAGACCGTTGTCGACGATGCGGTTGACCAGTGCGTACGGGTTCTGCACCGACACCACCTTGGGCAGGCCGTGCAGCTCAGCCTGGCGCAGGAACTCGCTCAGGCCCCAGGGCGTTTCATTCGACAGCCCGATGCTGCGCACCTTGCCCGCCTTGACCAGCTGGGCCAGCGCCTCCAGCTGGGCGTGGATGGTGGTGAACTCGCGGTCTTTGGACGGGTCGAGGTAGACCGCGCCGAAGGCCGGCACGTTGCGGTTGGGCCAGTGGATCTGGTAGAGATCGATGGTCTCGGTCTGCAAGCGGCGCAGGCTGTCGTCGCAGGCTTGCAGGATTTCAGCGGGCTTCAGGTTGTCGCTGCCGCCGTGCACCCAGTCCATGCCGCGCGATGGCCCCGCCACCTTGGTGGCCAGCACGGTGCGGGCACGCGCGCCCGGTCGGGCGGCGTACCAGCGGCCGATGATGGCCTCGGTGGCACCGTAGGTTTCGCGCCGCGCCGGCACCGCGTACATCTCGGCGGTATCGATGAAGTTGATGCCGCGCTCCAGCGCACGGTCGAGGATGGCGTGCGCGGTGGGCTCGTCGACCTGCTCGCCGAAGGTCATGGTGCCCAGGCAGATGCGGCTGACCTGCAGCTCGCTGTTGCCCAGCGCGGTGGTCGGAATCGAGGTGGTCGTCATGGCTGTAGCCGGCAGTGGAAGGCCGCGAGTGTGCCGCAAGGCGTCGCGCCTGGCTGGCACCGGCGTGACCGTTTGCGACCATTTACTCCCGTCTCAGGCGCCGGTGGCGATCGGCGCGTCGGGCCGCGCGCACCAGTCGCTCCACGAGCCGGCGTACAACGCGGCGCCGCCCAGCCCGGCGGCGGCCATCGCCAGCAGGTTGTGGCAGGCCGTCACGCCCGAGCCGCACTGCGCCACCAGGTCGGACGGGCTGCGGCCGGCCATCAGCCGGCGCCATTCGGCCTGCAACTGCGCCACCGGCTTGAAATGGCCGTCGGCCAGCAGGTTGTCGCGAAAGCAACGGTTGAGCGCACCGGGGATGTGGCCGCCCACCGGGTCTAGCGTTTCGTTCTCGCCGCGGAAGCGGTCGGGCGCGCGGGCGTCGACGATCAGGCGCGGGCCCGCGCCCAGTGTGGTCCGCAGGGCCTCATAGGCGATGGTCCGGGTCAGCGGTTCGCGCAGCGTGAGGGTGCCAGGCGCGCGCGCCGCCACCGGGCCGGCGCGCAGCGCGCCGCCGGCCGCGTCCCAGGCGGCCAGCCCGCCGTCGAGCACCTGCACGTTACGGTGGCCCAGCCAGTGCAGCAGCCACCACAGCCGCGCGGCGAACATGCCACCCGAGTTGTCGTAGGCCACCACCGCGGAGTCGTCGAGGCAACCGCGCGAACCCATCAGCGCGGCAAAGGCCTCGCGCGAGGGCAGCGGGTGGCGCCCGCCCAGCGCCGGGCCAGTGGCGCGAGGTCCCGAGAGGTCACCGTCGAGGTGCAGGTAGTGCGCGTCCGGCAGGTGGCTGGCCAGGTACGACAACGCACCCTGCTCGGGCTGGGCCAGGTCGAAACGGCAGTCGAAGACCAACAACGGCGCGCCGCTGGCCATCAGGGCGCGCAGCGCCGGTGCGGAGATCAGGGGGGTAGTCATGTCGGGGTCGGGGTCGGGGTCGGGAAGGAGAAGGTTCGGCGGTTGGCAGAAGGCAGGCGGCCGTCGGCGGCTCGCATGTCCGGCCGC
>JAYVDE010000619.1:0-3220 GCA_043749575.1 Burkholderiaceae bacterium
GCGCAGGATGCGGGTGGCGCCGGGGTTGACGGTGTCGATGGCGCCGTTTTTGGCGAACACGATGACGCCGGCCGACAGGCTGTCGAGGATGGTCTGCAGCCGGGTGCGGGCACCTTCGAGCTGGCTGACGCCGCGCTGCACTTGCGCGCGGGCGTCGGCCAGTTGCTGGGTCATGTCGGCAAATGAGCGGGTGAGACCGCCCAGTTCGTCGCGCGAGGCGAACACTGGCTTGGGTGCCAGGTCGCCCTCGGCCACCTGGCGCACACCTTCGGCCACCAGCAGCAACGGCCGCACGATCTGGTTGCCCAGCATCACCGCCAGCAGCAGCGCACCAAACACCGACAGCACCAGCGCCAGCGTGAGCGTGCCCACCACCATGCGGCGCAAGCCGTCGCGGGCCAGCGCACGCTGCTGGTAATCACGGTAGGCGGCCTGCACCGCCAGCGCGTTGGCCACCACCGTGGCGGGCACCGGCTGCACCAGCATCAAGAAGCGCTCTTCACCGGCGGCGGCCAGGTTGATGTCGGTGTTGGGGATCAGCGCCACCGCCCGCACCCGGGCGCTCGGCGCGGTACCGGCGGGCGGCTCGTCGTCCAGCCCCTCGAGCACGCCGATGCTGCGCTGCGCACGGGCCTGGCGCAGCAGCGCGACGGCCGGCCGCTCGGGCACCAGCGTGACGTTGCTGCCACCGGCGCTGGCCAGCACCTGGCCGGCGGGGCCGAGCAGCACGGCGTCGCGCACGGCCAGCTGGCTGCGCACCCGCTCCAGCGCCAACGGGCCGATGGACTGGCGGGCGTCGCCGCGGCGGTCGGCGGCCAATTGCTCGGCCGCAGTGGCGGCCTTGGCGGCCAAGTCAGTGGCCTCGGCCTGCAGCGTGCCGCGGCCCAGCGCCAGGCCGGCGTCCAGCGCGCCGGCCACCCGCACGTCGAACCAGGTGTCGATGCTGCGGGTCACGTACTGGTAGGACACGCCGTAGATCAGCAGGCCCGGCAGCAAGCCCACCAGCGCAAAGATGCCGGCCAGCTTGGCCAGCAGCCGGCTGCCGAACTTGCCGCGCCGCAAGCGGCTGAGCAGCCGAATGCCAGCCATCACGATCACCAGCGCCAGCAGCACGGCCACCGCCACGTTGACCCAGAACAGCCCGACGAAGTGGCGCTCGGCCAGCAAACCGGTGGTCGACAGCGACAGCAAAAAGGCCAGCACCAGCGCCGCGCCAATCACCGCCACCGACGAGACCAGCAAGGCCCAGCGGGCTGATTTGCTCACCGCAGCCACCCGCTCGCCAGGCCGGTCCAGTGGCAAGCCAGGGCGGGCCGGCCCGGCGAGGTGCTGGCGGGCCGGCGGTCGGCGGCGGCCCGCTGCACGGCCTGGCCAGGGCAAGGTGCGCGGCTCATTCGACGCGCAAGCTGCGCTCGACGCCCAATTTCCAGTCGCCGCCCAGGTCGATCTGCATCGGCTGGGGCAACTGGCTGTTGTCGAGTTTGAAGCTGAATTCGAGGTGGTAACGCTCGCCGACGTCCAGCTTCTCGCCGTCCAGCAGGGCCCAGCCGGTGACCCGGGTCAACGGCGCCAGCGCCTCCGACAAGCTGCCATAACCCTGCGACAGGCCGCCGGTGCTGAGCCGCCATTTGGCGGTCAGCGGCTGGTAGGCCAGGCGCCAGGTGCGGGTGCCGCGGGCCAGCCGCTCGTCGCGCCAATACCAGCGGTTGCGGTAGACCGCCGCCTGCGCGGTGAAGTACATCGGCACGCCACGGCGCAGCGCGTCCTCGATCGCCGGGCCCAGTGTCAAGCGGGTGCTGAACTCGAGCACCAGGTCGCCCTCGTGGCGCTCGACCTTCAGGGTCTTGAGCTCGACGCCCTGGGCCCGCGCCGACAACGGTGCCAGCGTGACCAGCAGGGCCAAGGCGACCATCACGCAGGCCAGCCCGACCCGGCACCCGCCCGCGCACCGGCCGGCCCGGACGGTCAGGCGGGTGATGCGCAGCAGCGGCAGGTGCAGGGTCGCGCGGCGCATCGGTGGCGGCAGATCAGGGTTTGTGGATCACGGCGTAAAAAAAGCCGTCGCCCATGGCGGCGGCGGGGTGGGCTGGATTGTCCGGCAGACCCAGCAAGTGGCCGGGCGAGGCCGCCGCCCAACGGGCTTGCGCGGGCCCGTGGCGTTGCAAAAAAGCGTCGATCTGCTGCTGGCCTTCGGCTTTGAAGATCGAGCAGGTGGCGTACACCAGCCGGCCACCGGGCGCCAGCAACGGCCACAAGGCCTCCAGCAACTCGCGCTGGATCGCCGCCAGCGCGTGGATGTCGTCGGGCCGGCGCAGCCAGCGCACGTCAGGGTGGCGGCGCACGATGCCCGACGCGGTGCAGGGCGCGTCGAGCAAAATGGCATCGAACGGCCGGCCGTCCCACCAAGACGCCACCTGGCGCGCGTCGGCCGCCTGCAGCCGCACCGCAGCGCTGCTGCCAGCCGCCGGCAGGCGCAGCCGGGTCAGCGTTTCCTGCACCCGCGCCAGCCGGCGGGCATCGCTGTCCAGCGCCAGCAGGTCGATGTCGGCGCGTTCCAGCAAGTGGGCGGTCTTGCCGCCGGGCGCGGCGCAGGCGTCAAGCACGCGGGCGCCGGGGGCCAGTGGCGGCAGGCCTTCAGTGGCTGTTGCGCCAGTTACGCCGGTTGCGCCGGTTGCGCCGGGACCGCCGGTAGAACCAAGCCCGCCGCCCAGCGCGCCCAGCACCAGCAGTGCCGCCCGCTGGGCCGACAAATCCTGCACCGAGACCTCGCCCGCGTCGAAACCCGGCAGCTCGTGCACGTTGCAGGGCTGGGCCAGCACCACCGCCTGGCCGCCGAAGGCCGGGTCGTCGATCGCCACCGCGGCACGGCCGACGGCGGCCAGCCGCTGCACATAGCTGGCGGCGTCGGTGCGCCGGGCGTTGACCCGCAGCGCCATCGGCGGGTGGCGGTTGGCGGCGGCCAGCAAGGCCTGCCACTGGGTCGGCCAGTCCTGGCGCAAGCGCTCGATCCACCACAGCGGGTGGTTGTGGGCGCCCAGTGGCGTGCGTTGCACCGCCAATACCAGCGCGTCTCGCTCACGCAGGAAGCGGCGCAGCAGCGCGTTGACGAAGTTGGCGGCGGCCGGTGTGCGGCTGCGCGCCGCGGTAACCGCCTGGTCGACCAGTGTGTGCTCGGCATAGGGCGCCGGGCCGTCGCTGGGCCACAGCAGCGCCAGCGCGG
>JAYVDE010000620.1:0-3217 GCA_043749575.1 Burkholderiaceae bacterium
ATCGTGGAAGAGGTTCGCAAGCATCTCCGCCACACTGCGAATGCCACCGCCCAGCGCAGGGTCAGACAGCATGTCTATGAGGGTGCGAGCCGGGTCCGACACCTGGACGCGCGTGCCACCGCGCCAGACGGTCTTCATACCGATGAACTGCGCCAGTGCCACCGTGTGCAGCTCGAAGCGAGCCTTGCGCAGCACAAGCTGCCGCTTGCGCGGGCGAGTGGCTGTCATCACGCAGATCGAACGGAAGAGTTGCTCGGTGAGCCCCCAATGCTCGGCGGCGGACCACCCGCCGATGTAGCACGGCGAGAACATCGCTGCGGCGACAGACCACGCGTCGTCCAATGCCACATCGGCCGACTCCGACTCGATGGGTACAGGGACGTACGCGCCGCGCCGAACACGTGCGAGCCACCCCGATCTCGACCACGCGGCGAGACGGCGAGCAGCGACTTCCGGCGTCAGCCCGAGGGCCGCGGCGGCATGGGTTGGCGTCACGATGGGCGGGCTGTCGCGCAGCAGTTTGCTCAACTGACTGCGAGACGCTGCGCTGAGGCCTGCAGGTCGCATGCGCTACATTTTAAGCGAAAGAACGTCACCAGAAATGACGTTTCTACGCTCTGTTTATAGGTGCCCTGGGCTACGGGGCCACTGGCAGGCGCCTGCGGCGCCGGCCCGCCAGGGGCGCGTCCGCCTAGCGGCGGCCCGGCGGCGGACGCCTCAGAAGCCTTCTTCGACCAGCTCGGCGGCGCGGATAAGCGCCCGCGCCTTGTGTTCGGTTTCCTGCCATTCGAGCTCGGGCACCGAGTCGGCCACCACGCCGGCTGCGGCCTGCACGTACAGCGTGTTGTTCTGCACGATGCCGGTGCGGATGGCGATCGCCACGTCCATGTCGCCGGCAAAGCTGAGGTAGCCGCAGGCGCCGCCGTAGATGCCGCGTTTGACGGGTTCGAGCTCGTCGATGACCTGCATCGCGCGGATCTTGGGCGCGCCGGTCAGCGTGCCGGCCGGGAAGGTGGCGCGCAGCACGTCCATGTTGCTCATGCCGTCGCGCAGGATGCCCTCGACGTTGCTGACAATGTGCATCACGTGCGAATAACGCTCGACAGCAAAGGCCTCGGTCACCTTCACCGTGCCAGTCTTGGCGATGCGGCCGATGTCGTTGCGCGCCAGGTCGATCAGCATCAGGTGCTCGGCACGCTCTTTCGGGTCACTCAGCAGGTCGGCTTCGGTGGCCTTGTCATGCTCGGGCGAGGTGCCGCGCGGCCGCGTGCCGGCCAGCGGGCGGATGGTGATCTTGTCGCCGTCGGCGGTGCGCTCGTGGCGCACCAGGATCTCGGGCGACGCGCCGACGATCTGGAAGTCACCCATGTCGTAGAAGTACATGTACGGCGACGGGTTCAGCGAGCGCAGCGCCCGGTACAGGCTCAGCGGGCTCTCGGTGTAACGCTTTTTGATACGCTGGCCGATTTGCACCTGCATCATGTCGCCGGCGGCGATCAGCTCCTTGCTCTGGTGCACCGCGGCCAGGTAGGCGTCCTGGGTGAACTCGCGCTCGACCGGGTGCGAGGGCCCGCGCTTGACCGGCGGCGCCGTCACCGAACAACGCAGCTTGTCACCCAAGTCAGCCAGCCGGCGCTTGGCCTTGAAGTAGGCCTCGGGCTCGGCCGGGTCGGCGTAGACGATCAAATACAGCCGCCCCGACAGGTTGTCGATGACCGCCAGTTCCTCGGTCTGCAGCAGCAGGATGTCGGGGGTATCCAAACCGCCGGGCTTGTGCGTCTTGGCCAGCTTGGGCTCCATGAAACGCACCGCGTCGTAGCCGAAGTAACCGGCCAGGCCGCCACAGAAACGCGGCAGGCCGGGCCGCAGCGCCACCTTGAAGCGCGCCTGGTACGCCTCGATGAAATCCAGCGGATTGCCTTCGTGGCGCTCGACCACCACGCCATCGGTGACGATCTCGGTGACCGGCCCGGCCACACCACCACTGGCCCGCAACAGCGTGCGCGCCGGCAGGCCGATGAACGAGTAGCGGCCGAAGCGTTCACCGCCCACCACCGATTCGAGCAGGAAGCTGTGCTTGGCGCCGCCGGCCAGCTTCAAGTAGAGCGACAGCGGGGTTTCCAGGTCGGCGAAAGCCTCGCTGAGCAGGGGGATGCGGTTGAAGCCCTGGTTGGCCAGGCTCTTGAATTCAAGTTCAGTGATCACGGTGCGCAACTCCTGGGGTCTGGCGCCGGGCGCAATGGCGCAGCTCAAACGATGCTGGGTTCAGCGGTGGGGCGGTGCTTGTGGGCCCGCCATGCGAGCCGGCGAATCCGGTGCGGGCTGTGCAAGGGGTGCAAGCGCTGCACCACTCGGTGCCCGGTGCCCGACGGCCGCCGGCAAATCAGACCGGTGCTGGAGAGCGTCGCCAGGGCCAGGCTCCCCGGACGGACGTCCCTGGGGTCTGGTGGCACGGGGTCAGGCGCGTGAAAAACATGTTTTTGAGTGTATCAGCGGGCTTCGCCACGGCACGCGGGCGGTGTCAGCGCGTCCAGCCCGGCGATGACCGCATCGGGCCGCGCGTCGGCCACCGGCTGGCCGTGGTTGTAGCCATAGTTCACCAGCACCACCGGGCAGCCGGCGGCGCGCGCGGCCTGGGCGTCGTTGCTGGAATCGCCCACCATCAGCGTCTGCGCGGGCAGCGTGCCCAGCGCGCGGCAGGTTTCCAGCAGCGGCAACGGGTCGGGCTTCTTGCGGGCGAACGCATCACCGCCGAAGACATGGCTGAAGAAGCCGTCCAGCCCCTTGGCCACCAGCAGCGGGCGGGCAAACGCGGTGGGCTTGTTGGTCAGGCAAGCCAGTGGCAGGCCGGCGGCGGCCAGGCGCTGCAGACCTTCGAGCACGCCCGGGTAGACCACCGAATACTGGCCGTTGATGGCCAGGTAATGGTGCTGGTAGCGGGCCCAGGCGGTGCTGTACAGGCCGGCGTCGGCGCCCACTTGGGCCAGCGTATTGCGGATGAGGTGCTCGCTGCCCTTGCCGACGGTGCGGCTGATGAAGGCGCGGCCCACCCGCGGCAAGCCGTGGTCGGCCAGCATGGCGTTGAGCGCCACGTCGAAATCGCCGACGGTGTCGACCAGGGTGCCGTCGAGGTCGACGATGGCGGCTTGCAGGCGGGTCCAGTCAAGGGCCATGGCTGTGGGCTTTCTTGTGGGGGGCAACGCGGGCGGTGTTGCTG
>JAYVDE010000621.1:0-3210 GCA_043749575.1 Burkholderiaceae bacterium
CAGGTGGTGCGCGGCGCTGTCGTGATGCCGCACGGCACCGGCAAGACCAAGCGCGTGGCGGTGTTCGCCCAGGGCGCCAAGGCCGACGAGGCCCGGGCCGCCGGCGCCGACATCGTCGGCATGGACGACCTGGCCGCCGACATCAAGGCCGGCAAGATGGACTTCGACGTGGTCATCGCCTCGCCCGACACCATGCGTGTGGTCGGTACGCTGGGCCAGATCCTCGGCCCGCGCGGCCTGATGCCCAACCCCAAGGTCGGCACCGTCACGCCCGATGTGGCTACTGCGGTGCGCAATGCCAAGGCCGGCCAGGTGCAGTTCCGGGTCGACAAGGGCGGCATCATCCACGGCACCATCGGCCGTCGCTCATTCGATGCCGACAAGCTCAAGGGCAACCTGGCCGCGCTGCTGGACGCACTGAGCAAGGCCAAGCCGGCGTCGAGCAAGGGCATCTACCTGCGCAAGATCGCGCTGTCGTCGAGCATGGGCGTCGGCGTTCGGGTCGATCTGCAGTCGCTGACCGCAGCCTGAGCACATTCAAGTACCGCTGCGCCGGTCTAGCGCGGGGGTGACAGAAATTGGTGGGCCGTTGCCGGTGTTGAGCCGGCGGCGGGCCATCCAGGACCGCTGGCGAGGTCGCGAGACTTCTTAATCCAGCACACCCGGTCCCAGCGGCTTGGTGTGTGCAGTCAGCGCAGATGGCGGTCCCGCCTGAAGGAAAACGAAGTTGCGGTGGTGATGAGCCATCGCGGGGTCGGATGCCGGAAGGTTTGGTCGCTGCAACCCGGTTGCGCCGCGATGCCCTGCATGCAGGGCTGACGGCGCGTTTTGTGAGGAGAAGACCTTTGAGTCTCAATCGCAACGAGAAGGCGGCCGTGGTCGCGGACGTGTCGGCGCAAGCCGCCAAGTCCCAGACCCTCGCGCTGGCCGAGTACCGTGGCCTCACCGTTGAACACCTGAACAAGCTGCGCCGCGACGCGCGCGAGAAGGGTGTGTATCTTCACGTGCTGAAGAACACACTGGCTCGCCGCGCCGTGGCCGGAACCCCGTTCGAGGTGGCTTCGGCTGGCATGGTCGGTCCGCTGATCTACGGTTTTTCCGAAGACGCTGTCGCCGCGGCCAAAGTCATCACCGACTTTGCCAAGGGCAACGACAAGCTGGTCATCAAGGGCGGTGCCTACGCTGGCAAGGCGCTGGATGCCAACGGGGTCAAGGCCCTGGCGGCGATTCCGAGCCGCGACGTGCTGATCGCCCAGATCGCTGGCCTGCTGAAATCGCCGATCCAGCGATTTGCGGCGGTGCTGGGCGCGCTGGTCGAACAGAAGACAACGGCAGCTGCCGAAGCGGCATCGGCAGAGGCTGCATCGGCAGAGGCCGCACCCGCTGAGGTGGTGGTCGAAGCGGCGGCGGCTGAAGCGGTGACTGACGCAGCTGCAACGGTGCCTGACGCAGCTGCAGCGCCCGACGCGCCCGCGGCCGCCTGATCGACAGCTTGTTCGGCCGGCAATTCGGCAAACCTCGTGATCGATCCCCGATCCCAAACCAATTTTTCTGAATCGAGAAACAAAATGGCATTCGATAAAGACGCATTCCTGTCCGCCATGGACAGCATGTCCGTGATGGAACTCAACGACCTGGTCAAGACCATCGAAGAGAAGTTCGGCGTGTCCGCCGCGTCGATGGCTGCTCCGGCGGCTGGTGGCGGCGGTGCCGCTGCGGCGGTGGTGGAAGAGCAGACTGAATTCAACGTCATCCTGCTGGAAGCCGGCGCCCAAAAGGTGCAGGTCATCAAGGCCGTTCGCGAACTGACGGGCCTCGGCCTGAAGGAAGCCAAGGACCTGGTCGACGGCGCGCCGAAGGCCGTCAAGGAAGCCGTTCCGAAGGCCGATGCCGACGCCGCTCTCAAGAAGCTGCTCGACGCCGGCGCCAAGGCCGAAATCAAATAAGTCGGCGCTTGCCTGCTGCGCGACCCGATCTCGGTCCTGTGATGCTCGCCGTACACCTGTACGACTGTGCTTCTCGAACCAAGCTCGGGCCGCTCGCGACGGCGATCACTCGAATTATTCCGAGGCTGGTTTTCGAACCAGCCCTTGGTTTTTGAGGCCTTGGCCCTCAAGAGCAGCTGAAAAAGCCATTCGGGGTTATCCTTTATGGCTTTTTCAAGTGTTCTCTGAACCGACTGCAGAGAACCAGTTTGGTCGGACTCCGGTGCAACGTCGGGGTTGTCCGCCAGCGGCTGGTAGTGGCCAGCCACCAAGCTTCGGGCCGTTCCCCTCACACAGATTGAGCGGACACGTGCGCCCGGTGCCAGTCGCCGCCGAGACGTCAACCCGGGCCCTGGTTGAGGTCATCGAAACGGAGTATCCATGGTGCAAGCAGCAACCCCCTACAGCTATACCGAGCGCAAGCGTATTCGCAAGAGCTTCGGCAAGCGCGAGCACGTGCTCGACGTTCCCTACCTGTTGACCATGCAGCGCGAGGCCTATGTCGCCTTCCTGCAGAAAGACCTGCCACCGTCCAAGCGCAAGCCTGAAGGCCTGCAGGCAGCGTTTCTCTCGGCCTTCCCCATCGTCTCCCATAACAGCATGGTCGAGATGAAGTTCATCGAATACAACATCGCAAAACCGCCGTTCGACGTGCGGGAATGCCAGCAGCGCGGCCTGACTTACGCCGCCGCGGTGCGCGCGAAGTTGCAGATGATCATCTATGACCGCGAGTCGGCACCGGCCAAGGTCGTCAAGGAGATCAAGGAGCAAGAGGTCTACATGGGCGAAGTGCCGCTCATGACCAACTACGGCTCGTTCATCGTCAACGGCACCGAGCGGGTCATCGTCTCGCAGTTGCACCGATCACCCGGCGTGTTTTTCGAACACGACAAGGGCAAGACGCACAGCTCGGGCAAGTTGCTGTTCTCGGCCCGGATCATTCCGTACCGTGGCTCGTGGCTCGACTACGAGTTCGACCCGAAAGATATCCTCTATTTCCGCGTCGACCGCCGTCGCAAGATGCCGGTGACGATCCTGCTGAAGGCGATCCGCCTGAACCCTGAGCAGATCCTGGCGCATTTTTTCGAGTTCGACGGCTTCCGCCTGATGGACGCCGGCGCGCAGATGGAATTTGTGCCCGACCGCCTGAAGGGCGAAGTGGCGCGTTTCGACATCACCGACAAGGACGGCAAGGTCGTCGTCGAGAAGGACAAGCGCATCACCG
>JAYVDE010000622.1:0-3204 GCA_043749575.1 Burkholderiaceae bacterium
CCGACGTCGACGCCGATGCCGACACCCGCCCCGGTTCAGGCCATGATCAGCTGCAGGCTGCGCTCGTAGTCGGCGGTCAGCTGGTCCAGGATGTCGAGCAACTGGTCGCTGGCGTGGGCCAGCAAGGCCAGGCCGTCGTCCCCGCCGTCGCCGCGCAGGCCCAGGCGCATGCGCTGCCAGTGCTCGCGCACGGCCGCCAATGCGCTGCGGATCTCGGGGCTGGTCAGCGCTGAGCCCAGCAGCGCCGCCACGCCGTCATCGATCGCCTGCACCAGCGGCGCCAGCGTGGCCAAACGCTGCGGCTGGCCCAGCACGCTGGCCAGCAGCGCCTGCTTGGCCAGGCGCTGCACGGACATGCGCTGGCGCCCGCACAGGTTGACCAGTTGCAGCGCCGGCCGGCCAGCGCTGGCCTGCAGCGCCTCGGTCAGCGCCTCGGCGGCCCCCAGCAGGGCCTCGGCATGCTGATCGGCCTGCGCCACGCCAGCGCGCGACAGCCGTTTGGCCAAGGCGGTCTGCAGCGCGGCCCAGGCGGCATGGGCGGCGGCCAGCGGCGCGCCCCAGCGTGCAGCGTCGACCGGCGCGTCGTCCGTCGTCAGGCGCAGCCGGGCCAGGTGGACCAG
Organism: Burkholderiaceae bacterium; assembly: GCA_043749575.1. Classification (GTDB taxonomy): domain Bacteria; phylum Pseudomonadota; class Gammaproteobacteria; order Burkholderiales; family Burkholderiaceae_C; genus Pseudaquabacterium. Next base: position 621 of record JAYVDE010000622.1, read on the forward strand.
GTTGTCCTGCACCCGCTGCGCCGCGGCTTGCTGCTGCGCCAGGGCCGCCTGGGTATCGATCTGCGCCAGCCGCTGCGCCGCCAGCTTGACCAGGCGCTGCGACAGCATGCGCAATTGGCCGGCGCGGTTGATGGCCTCGGCCCAATGCAGCGTCTGCAGCACCGCGCGCGACAAATCGGCCAGCCGCAACTTGGCGTGCATGGCCGCGCTGCGCAGCAACGCAAAAGCCTCGTCCTCGGCCAGGCCGGGGCTGGCGCCGCGCGGCTGCATCAACACCCCCTTGGCGCGGTCGACCCAGCGCCGGTCGTCCAGCAGGTTGCGCTGACGGGCCAGCTCGGCGGCTTGCTGCTGGCCGGCCCACCAGCGCTGCCGGTCACATTCCAGCGCGCCGCGCAGCAGCCCGGGCGCCAGCACCGCCTCGGGCCACCAGCCGGTCAGGCCGGCCTGCAACAGACCGGGCAGCACACCGGCCTCGGGCACCGGCGCAATCCAGCTCAGCGGCCCGGCGACGCCACCCGGCCGCTGTTCGGCCGGCCTGGCCAGCAAGGTCTGCAGCGCCGCCAACGAGACACAGCACACAAGGTGCTGCGGGTGGATCGCCGCCCCACCATCGGCCACCGAAGCCACCGCAGCCGCCGCAGTGCCGGCCGCGGCCCAGCCCGGCGGGCCTTGATGCGCAGGCAGATGCACCAATTCAGTGAAACCCGCCCCCTGCTGCGCCAAAAGGCTGCGCAGGCGCACGGCCTCGGGTTCATCGTTCAGCAGGACCAGCGTGAAATGGGGCATGGGCAAGGGCGACTGGTCCGAGTGGGCGGGTGGTCTTGCGGGCGGCCTGGCCGGTGGACTGGCGGGTGGTTTTGACGTGCGCGCCAGCATAGTGCAGCCGCTGCCCCGCAATCAGGCATCACTCTTGCTTTTGCCAGCTATCGGTGCAACGACGCACCCGCTGTTCCTCCCCCGCCCACGATCAGACGCGCCGGATCTCCGGCGTGACCAGGCGCCCCCCGGTCAGCCCGACCCACCCAGTCTGCAACCCCGCACGGCCTGGCTTGTCTGCCCCACGCCGCGCCGGCACTGCCGCGAACCAGACCACCACCATGTCCCATTTCTCCACCTTCCTGCGGGCCGGCCACGCGCCCACGCTGTTTGCCGCGTTTTTCTACTTCGCGGTGTCGTGCAGCATCTGGGTGCTCAACGGCGCCATGGCGCCGTTCATCAGCGAGAGTTACAACCTGAGCCCGGCGCAAAAGGGTCTGATGCTGTCGGTGCCGATCTTTGCCGGCGCCTTGATGCGCTTTCCGCTGGGCCTGCTGTCGCAGTACATCGGCCGCAAGAACGCCACCTTGGTGGAAATGGCGTTGATCGCGGTGGCCATGCTGTTCGGCGTCTTCTTCGTGCAAAGCTTCAACGATTTGCTGGCGATGGGCGTGCTGCTGGGCATCGCCGGGGCCAGCTTCGGCGTCGCCTTGTCGCTGGGCTCGGGCTGGTTCCCGCCGCAGCACAAGGGCCTGGCGATGGGCCTGGTGGGCGCCGGCAACATCGGCACCGCGGTGTCGGTGCTGGTGGCGCCGCCGCTGGCCCTGTGGCTGGGCTGGCAGGCGGTGTATGGCGTGGCTGCGGTGGCCATCCTGCTGCCGATGGTGGTGATGATCATCTTCGCCAAGGAGCCCCCCGATGTCGACAGCCATGCTGGCCTGCGTGAGCACACCGCCTGCCTGTTCGAGCGCGACGGCTGGGTTTTCAGCCTGATCTACGGCGTGACCTTCGGCGGCTTCATCGGCCTGATCACCTTCTTGCCCAGCTACTACCACGACCAGTTCACGGTCAGCAAGGTGCAGGCCGGGCAGTTGACGATGCTGGCCGCCTTCATGGGCGCGGCGGTGCGGGTGCTGGGCGGCTGGATCTCCGACCGCTGGGGCGGTGTCAACACGCTGACCCTGGTGCTGTTGGTGGTCGCGGTCACGCTGGTCGGCGTCGGCCTGTCCAGCCAGTCGTTGGTGCTGACCACGCTGCTGCTGATCGTCTGCTTCGCCGCGCTGGGCGCGGGCAATGGCGCGCTGTTCCAGTTGGTGCCGCTGCGCTGGCCCACCAGCACGGCGGTGGCCGGTTCGATGATCGGCGAGATCGGCGCGCTGGGCGGCGGCCTGGTGCCCAATGCGATGGGCCTGAGCAAGCAGTACCTGGGCACCTACCTGTGGGGCTTTGTGCTGTTTGCCGGGCTGTCGCTGGTGATGCTGGGCGTGATGCGGATGATGCAGATCCGCTGGACCCGCACCTGGGCCGAAAAAGGCGGCCGCGCCCGGCTGCCGGGCGCCGCCGCAGCGCCCGCGACCACCTTGTCGGGGGTGCGCCGGGTCGGTTGAAACCCCGGCCCGGCGCGCTGCGGCACCGGCTCAGCGCGGCAGGAACAAGAGCCAGTAAATCAACAACGCGTTCAACAGCAGCGACACCAGCAGCGCGGCCCGCCACACGGCGGCCGGGTCGCGCTGCAGCAGCGGCGTGGCCGCCGGTGCGCTGATCGGCCGCGCCGCGCCGCGCCCCAGCGCCAGCAGCAGTTCCTCGGCGGTCTCGAACCGCTGCGCGG
>JAYVDE010000623.1:0-3185 GCA_043749575.1 Burkholderiaceae bacterium
CGTCGATTTCATATCAACCCCCACGGCCCGTTGGGCCTGCCCCCCAAGGGGGCGGAAATCGCCTTGAGGCGGCTCGGCGTCGATTTCATATCAACCCCCACGGCCCGTTGGGCCTGCCCCCCAAGGGGGCGGAAATCGCCTTGAGGCGGCTCGGCGTCGATTTCATCAAACTCTCCCTTCGGCGATCAAGGTTTCATCGGCGGCGTAGAAGCAGGTGCGCGGCCCCACCAGCCCCAGGTGCACGGTGGTTCCGGCCTGTGGCGCCCGTGCTTCGGGCGCCAGCCGCAAGCGCACGGTGTGCTCGCCCACCTTGGCGGTGACGAGCCAGTAGGTGCCGATGTCTTGCGACTGCAGCACGGTGGCCGGCAGCGCGCCGGCCTCGCCGGCCTGCGCCAGGGTCACGTACTCAGGCCGCACGCCCAGGCTCAGCGCGCCGGGTGGGGCACCTGGCAACAACGACGCCGGCAGAAAGTTCATGCCCGGTGAGCCGATGAAATGGCCGACGAAGCGGTGTGCCGGCCGGTCGAACAGCGCATCGGCCGAACCCACCTGCACCGCACGGCCGCGGGTCATCACCACCACCTGGTCGGCGAAGGTCAGTGCCTCGACCTGGTCGTGGGTGACGTAGATCAGCGTCAATTTCAGCTCGTGGTGGATCTGCTTCAACTTGCGCCGCAGCTGCCATTTCAGGTGCGGGTCGATCACCGTCAGGGGCTCGTCGAACAGCACCGCCGACACGTCCTCGCGCACCAGGCCGCGGCCCAGGCTGATCTTTTGTTTGGCGTCGGCGGCCAGGCCGGCGGCACGCTGGTTGAGCTGGCCGCTCAGCTCCAGCATCTCGGCGATCTTGCCCACGCGCGCGGCGATGCGCTCGGGCGCCACGCCGCGGTTCTTCAGCGGGAAAGCCAGGTTCTGGGCCACCGTCATGGTGTCGTAGATCACCGGGAACTGAAACACCTGGGCGATGTTGCGCGCCTGCGGGGTTTTGCGCGTCACGTCGTCGGCATCGAAGTGCACCGTGCCGTGCGACGGCTGCACCAGGCCCGAGATGAGGTTGAGCATGGTCGTCTTGCCGCAGCCCGACGGGCCCAGCAGCGCATAGGCGCCACCGTCGTCGAAACTCATCCTCAAGGGCAGCAGCGCGTAGTCGGCGTCCTGCTGCGGGTTGGGTTGGTAGCTGTGCGCCAGGTCGAGGTCGATGCGGGCCATGTCAGGACTCCTGCGGTACCGCCCCAAGGGCGGACTGCGCCCCCTCGGGGGGCAGCGAGTGAATGCGAGCGTGGGGGTGCATGTCAGGCCGCCTTTCTGTCGGGGGCATGCAGCAGCAGGCCGTCGGTACCGAAGACATAGGCCTGCGCCGGGTCGAGGTACAGCGTGAGGGGGGCGCCCAGATCGAAGAAGTGCACGCCGCTCAACTGCGCCACCAGCTCACCGGCCCCGGTGGCCACGTGCACGAAGGTGTCAGACCCGGAGATCTCGGCCAGTTCCACCGTGCCGGGCAGCGCCAGGTCACCGGGGCGCTGCAGCACCCGCAGCGCGCTGGCACGCAGGCCGATGGTGGCCTCGGGCGGTGCGCCGGGCAGCCTGGCTTGCAGGTTCAGCCCCAGCCGCAAGCCGCCGCCTTTCAGCAGATTCATCGGCGGGTCGCTGAAGGCGCGCGCCACGCGGATAGAGACCGGGCGGTGGAACACCTCGGCGGTGGGGCCGTACTGCAGCAGCTCGCCTTCGTGCAGCACCGCCGTCCAGCCCCCCAGCAGCAGCGCCTCGGTCGGCTCGGTGGTGGCGTAGACCACGGTCGAATTGCCCGCCGCGAACAGCGCCGACAACTCATCGCGCAGCTCTTCACGCAGCTTGTAGTCCAGATTGACCAGCGGTTCGTCCAGCAGCATCAGTGGCGCGTCCTTGGCCAGCGCGCGGGCCAGCGCCACGCGCTGCTGCTGGCCGCCCGACAGCTCAGCCGGCAGGCGCTGCAGAAACGGCTCGATGTGCAGCTTCTCGGCCAGTGCCTGCACCCGTTGCGCGATGGCGGCCTTGTCCATCGAGCCCCGCAACTTCAGCGGCGACGCGATGTTGTTGAACACCGTCATCGACGGGTAGTTGATGAATTGCTGGTAGACCATGGCCACGTTGCGCTGGCGCACCGGCATGCGGGTGACATCGTGCCCGTCAACCAGCACGCGGCCCTGGCTGGGCACGTCCAGCCCGGCCATCAGGCGCATCAGCGTGGTCTTGCCGGCCTGGGTGGCGCCGAGCAGCACGCTGACCGTGTTCGGCTGCAGGCTCAGGCTCATCGCAGCCAGGTGCGTGGCAGCGCCGACCCGGTGCGCGATGCCGGCTAGCGTCAGTTGCATGGCGTCTCCAAGGCGTTGTTCGGCTGCTTGTCGGGGTGGTGGGCGGCCCACCAGTGGGCCACCTGCTCGCGCTGCGCCGGGCTGTAGTGCAGGCCCAGCTTGGTGCGACGCCACAACACATCATCGGCGCTGCGCGCCCATTCATGCTGAAACAGGTGCTGCAGCTCGGCCTCGTACAGGCCAGGCGCCACCTCGGCGCCGAGGCCGCTCGCCGCGCTGGCTGAACCCAGCAGCTGATCGACGCGGCCACCATAGCAGCGCGCCCAACGCTCGCGCGTGGCCGCGGGCAGCTGCGGGTGCTTGCGCGCCAGCGCGGCGATGAAGCGCGCCATGTCGACATCGGGCCGCTGTGCTGGGCCGATCCAGGCCGTCAGGTCGCCACCCGGCAGCAGCGCGGTCTCGGTCCAGGCCGGCCGGCTTTCGCCCAGGCGCTGCACCAGCTGGTCAGCGGCTTCTTCGGCCAGCTTGCGGAAGGTGGTGATCTTGCCGCCCCACACGCTCAACAAGGGCGCGCCTGGCCCTCCAGGTGCTGCGCCCGGCCTGGCCGATGGGTCGCGCCCGGCTGGGGCCAGTACGACGGCGGGCCCGCCGTCGTCGAACTCCAGCAGGTAATCGCGCGTGACCGCCGACGCGTCGCCCGACTCGTCGTCCAGCAGGGGGCGCACGCCAGAGTAGGCCCAGACCACGTCGGCCGAGTGGGCGCGCCGCCCGATCCACATCCTCGATCTCGCCGGCAAGAGCGCGATCGCCGGCAAGAGCCTGCCCACCACCTACAAGTGAGGGTGCCCCCTCCGGGCTCGGCTCGGAACGACGACCTCGCGATGGTCGGCTGAG
>JAYVDE010000624.1:0-8682 GCA_043749575.1 Burkholderiaceae bacterium
TCACCGAGGTCGACCCGGCGCGCATGAGCCTGCTGTTCGAGCGCTTCATCAGCGCCGAGCGCAATGAGCCGCCCGACATCGACATCGATTTCGAGCACCAGCGCCGCGAGGTGTGATCCAGTACATCTACCGCAAGTACGGCCGCCACCGGGCCGCGCTGACCGGCGTGATGATCAGCTACCGGCCGCGCTCGGCGCTGCGCGACATCGGCCGCGCGCTGGGGCTTGATCTCGACCGCATCAATGCGGTGAGCAAGGGCCAGCACTGGTTCGACGGCAAGACCATCGCGCCCGAGCGCCTGCAGGAGCAAGGGCTCGATCCCGACTCGCTGGTCTGCCAGCAGTGGCTGGCGCTGACCCAGCAGCTGATCGGGTTTCCGCGCCACCTCAGCCAGCACCCGGGCGGCTTCGTCATCGCGCGGGACGACATCTCGCGCCTGGTGCCGGTTGAAAACGCCGCGATGGCCAACCGCACCGTGATCCAGTGGGACAAAGACGATCTCGATGCGCTGGGGCTGATCAAGGTCGACATCCTGGCGCTGGGCATGCTCAGCGCCATCCAGCGCGCGCTGGTGATGGTGGGCGCCAAGCGGGGGCAGCCAGGCTTCTCGATGCAAGACGTGCCGCGCGACGACACACCGGTCTACGACATGCTGTGCCGCGGCGATTCGGTCGGCACCTTCCAGGTCGAAAGCCGCGCCCAGATGAGCATGTTGCCGCGGCTCAAGCCGCGCTGCTTCTACGACCTGGTGATCGAGGTCGCCATCGTGCGGCCCGGGCCGATCCAGGGCGGCATGGTCCACCCCTACTTGCGCCGCCGCTCGGGCGAAGAGGCGGTCGACTACCCCAGGCCCGAGGTCGAGCAGGCGCTGGGCCGCACGCTGGGTGTGCCGATCTTTCAAGAGCAGGTGATGCAGCTGGCGATCCTGGCCGCCGATTTCACCCCGGGTGAGGCCGACAGCCTGCGCCGCGCGATGGCCGCCTGGAAGCGCAAGGGCGGCCTAGCCCCGTTCCACCAGCGGCTGGTCGGCCGCATGGTGGCCAAGGGCTACGAGCCGGCCTACGCCGAGCGCATCTTCAAGCAGATCGAGGGCTTCGGCGAGTACGGCTTCCCCGAGAGCCATGCGGCCAGCTTCGCGCTGCTGGTTTATGTCAGCGCGTGGCTCAAGTGCCACCACCCCGACGCATTCCTGGCCGCACTGCTCAACAGCCAGCCGATGGGCTTCTACGCCCCGGCGCAACTGGTGCGCGACGCCCGCGAGCACGGCGTCCAGGTGCTGCCCGTCGACGTGCTGCGCAGCGAGTGGGACAGCGTGCTCGAAGACGACGCTTCGGTGAAGGCTGACATCGCGTTGCGATGTGAAGGCGCCGCAGGCACCGGCCGCAACCAAAGCGTTTTGGTGATCCAAGGGTCAGGGTCAGGGTCAGGCTTGCGGCCGGTGCGCTTGGGCCTGAACCGCCTGATCGGCCTGGCCGAGGCCGATGCCCGCCGGCTGCTGGCCGCCCGCGCCGCGCTGCCCGCCGGCCAAACCTTTGCCAGCATCGAAGACTTAGCCCGCCGCGCCCGGCTGGACAGCCACGCCTTGCAGTTGCTGGCCCAGGGCGACGCGCTGGCGCCGCTGGTCGGCCACCGTCACCAGGCGGCTTGGGGCGTGCGCGGCGTCGACACCCGTGCCACCCCGATGCTGGCCGCCACCCGAACCGATGAAGCGCCGGCCGAACTGCTGGCGCCGGGCGCCGGCCTGGCGCTGCTGGCCGACTACCGCAGCACCGGGCTGTCGCTCAACAAGCACCCGCTGGCGCTGCTGCGCCCTGACCTGGCTGCGTTCAAGGTGCAGCCCGCTGCCGTGCTGGCGCTGTGCCGGCACGGCCAACTGGCGCGGGCGTCGGGCCTGGTCACCCACCGCCAGCGGCCCGAAACCGCCAAGGGGGTTGTCTTCGTCACGTTGGAGGACGAGACCGGCTCGGTCAACGTGATCGTCTGGCCCGCGGTGGCGCAGACCCAGCGCACGCCGTTGCTGGCGGCCACGCTGCTCACCGTCTACGGCGTGTGGCAGCGCGAGGGTGAGCTGCGCCACCTGATCGCCCAGCGGCTGGTCGACCATTCGGCGCTGCTGCAAGGCCTGGTCAGCAAGAGCCGGGATTTCCATTGACGGCAGGCGCTGCCCGCGCCACGCGCCATCAACCCGCACGATCAGCCCGCACATCGGCCCGCACATCGGCCGGCGCATCGGCCGGCGCATCAGCCCGCAGATCAGCCCGCACCGTCGGCCCGCATCCCCTGCCGCTTCACCGAAAATACGCCCATGACCACGCCGACCACCCCCCCGCTGCTGCCCGACACCCTGCAATGGCTGCCCGCCGCCGGCCGGGCCGAGCAATTGATGATCTTGCTGCACGGCTGGGGCGCCAGCGCGGCCGCCATGGCGCCGCTGGCGGCCGCGCTGCGGGCCGAATTTGCGCAAGCCGCGCTGCTGGCGCCCGAGGGCTTCGAGCCGGTCGACAGCGGGCTGGCCGGCCGCCAGTGGTTTGCGATGAACGGACCCGACGGCCCGGTGAACGAAGCCCAGCAGCCGGCGCGGGTGGCCGCCGTGCTGCCGCGGCTGGCCGACTGGGTGCGCGCCGCCCAGTCGGCCAGCGGCGTGGGGCCAGCGGCCACCGCGCTGGTCGGCTTTTCGCAGGGCGCCATCCTGGCACTCGAATTGGTGCAGTTGCACGACGGCCTGGCCGGCCGGGTGCTCAGCTTTTCGGGCCGTTACGCCACCCTGCCCGACCGGGCGCCGGCGCACACCACGCTGCACTTGTTCCATGGCGCCACCGACACGGTGATCCCCGCCGCGCAAACCCGGCTGGCGATGGACCGGCTGACCGCGATTCACGGCGACGCCACCGCTGACATCGCCGAGGGTGTGGGCCATGAGCTGCCGCCCGAACTGATGCAATGCGCGATCGACCGGCTGCGCAGCCACATCCCGCACCGCACCTGGGCGGCGGCGATGGGCGCGGTGCCGGGCCTGGCTGAGCGCCAGGCAGATTCACGCGAGCAGTGAACCCGCACAACGCAGCAGCCAGCGGCTTGTCGGTCGGGTACCGGCTTGTTGCTGACGCTGCGACGGGCGGCTTTCTGTCGACGTCTTGCGAACCAACTCGGCGTTGGTACGGGCCGCGGCCACCGGGTAACCGGCTGACTCCGTGTCCCCCACCAACGCGCTTGCTTACGCAAGCCCGTCGGCTCCTCCTTTACCTGCGTCATCCGGTCACCCGGCGCCCTCGTCCTGGATACGCCCGTGGTGATCGACGCGCCCTGCCAGGCGTCGGCGCCATGGTGGCGATGGCGCGTCGGTTGGGCTGGCCTGTTTGCGTAGGTGGAGCCGGCTCCGCAAGGCTGGCGGCGGGGGAGTGAGCCCGGACACAAACAGTCCGGTGGACTGTTTGTGCCTGGCGAACGCCTGCGACCGCTGGCTGCAGGTACGGCGCAGAACACGCCAGCCCGGCCCGACGCGCACTCGCTGACCACGGAACGCCGGCTTTCTGGCTGCTCAGCAGCGTCAGCAACGAGCCGTCAGCCGCGCCTGCCAAAAAACACGCACGAACAGCCCATCAGGTGACTGGCTTGATCGGCTCGCCCGCTCATCAATAGCTTTTCGCCATCTAAAGCATTAAATCAATCATTCTAAATAATGCATCACTAAAACTAACATCTGTCCATTGCAGTTTTCCATCCCCCCCCTAAGGAATCCACCATGTCGATCATCAACAGCCAAGTCCAGCCCTTCAAGGTCAATGCCTACAAGAACGGCAAGTTCATCGAAGTGACCGAGCAAAGCCTCAAGGGCCAGTGGTCGGCGTTCGTGTTCATGCCCGCCGCCTTCACCTTCAACTGCCCGACCGAAGTGGAAGACCTGGCCGACAACCATGCCGAGTTCAAGCAGAAGGAAGTCGCCGTCTACGTCATCACCACCGACACCCATTTCGCCCACAAGGTCTGGCACGAGACCTCGCCGGCGGTGGGCAAGTCGAAGTTCGCGCTGGTCGGCGACCCGACCCACAAGCTGACCCACATGTTCGGCGTACACATCGAAGAAGAAGGCCTGGCGCTGCGCGGCTCGTTCGTGATCAACCCCGAAGGCGTGGTCAAGGCCTGCGAGATCCACGACAACGGCATCGCCCGTGACGCCAAGGAACTGCTGCGCAAGATCAGCGCCGCCCAGTACATCGCCAAGCACCCGGGCCAGGTCTGCCCGGCCAAGTGGAACGATGGCGCCGCCACGCTGACCCCGTCGCTCGACCTCGTCGGCAAGATCTGAGGCCGCGAAGCGCCCGGCGCGGCCGGGCGCTTCACGCCCTCCAACACGGATTCACCCCCCCATCCCCCGTTCCGCCAACGGGCCCCACCAGGGCCCACCCCGGCGGAGCGCTGCCGTCAAAGGACACCCACGTCATGTTGGACCAAACCCTCAAGACCCAGTTGAAAGGCTACCTCGAACGCCTGCAGCGCCCGATCGAGCTGCTAGCGTCAGTTGACGACAGCGCCAAATCGCTAGAACTGATGGCCCTGCTGCGCGAGATCGAATCGCTCAGCCCGAAAGTGTCCGTGCTCGAGCGCGACGACGGCGAACGCACGCCCTCGTTCAGCATCGGCGAGGCCGGCCCTCATGGCAACCCCGCGCGCATCCGCTTTGCCGGTATCCCGCTGGGCCATGAATTCACCTCGTTGGTGCTGGCGCTGCTGCAGACCGGCGGCCACCCGCCCAAGGTCGAAGCGGCGGTGATCGAGCAGGCCAAGGCGCTGACCGAGCCCGCGCACTTCGAGGTCTACATGTCCTTGGATTGCCACAACTGCCCCGACGTGGTGCAGGCGCTCAACCTGCTGGCCGTGCTGAACCCGCACATCAGCGCGGTGACGATCGACGGCGCGCTGTTCCAGGACGAAGTGAATCAACGCCAGATCATGGCCGTGCCCATGGTGTTCATGAACGGCCAGGTCTTCGGCTCGGGCCGCATGGGCGTCGAAGAGATCCTCGCCAAGCTCGACACCGGCGCCGCTGCGCGCGACGCGGTCAAGCTGTCGGCCGCCGCGCCCTACGACATGCTGGTCGTCGGTGGCGGCCCGGCCGGCGCGGCCGCCGCGGTGTACGCCGCCCGCAAGGGCATCCGCACCGGCGTGCTGGCCGAGCGTTTCGGCGGCCAGACGCTGGACACCCTGGCGATCGAAAACTACGTTTCGGTGCTGGCGACCACCGGCCCGAAATTCGCCCAGGCGCTGGAGCAACACGTGCGCGAATACGCCGTGGACATCATGAACGGCCAGCGCGCCACCGCGCTGATCCCGGCGGAAGAACCGGGCGGTCTGGTGCAGGTCAAGCTGGCCAACGGTGCGGTGTTGAAGGCCCGCAGCGTGATCCTGTCGACCGGCGCGCGCTGGCGCGAAGTCAACGTGCCGGGTGAACAGCAGTACCGCAATAAGGGCGTGGCCTACTGCCCGCACTGCGACGGCCCGCTGTTCAAGGGCAAGCGGGTGGCGGTGATCGGTGGCGGCAACTCGGGTGTCGAAGCGGCAATCGACCTGGCCGGCATCGTCGGCGCCGTCACCTTGCTGGAGTTTGGCGACGCGCTGCGGGCCGACGCAGTGCTGGTCGACAAGCTCAACAGCCTGCCCAACGTCAGCATCCACCTGCAGGCCCAGACCACCGAGATCACCGGCGACGGCGAGCGTGTCAACGGCCTGGCCTACACCGACCGCGCGACCGGTGCGCAACACCACGTGCCGCTGGAGGGCGTGTTTGTGCAGATCGGCCTGGTGCCCAACACCGAGTGGCTGAAGGGCACGCTGGCGCTGAGCCGCCACGGCGAGATCATCGTCGACGCCAAAGGCGCGACCAACTTGCCCGGCGTCTATGCCGCGGGTGACGTGACCACCGTGCCGTTCAAGCAGATCGTTGTCGCGGCGGGTGATGGCGCCAAGGCCGCGCTGGGCGCCTTCGACCACCTGATGCGCGCGCCGGTGGCGAAGGTGGCGGCCACGGTTTGAGCTGTTTGCCCCGCCACGGTGGTGCTGAGCGTCGCCGAGGCGCGCTCAGCCGCCTTGCGGCGGCGCGGCCCGGCGCGGTGCCGGCTGGTCAGGCCCAGCAGGCACAATCATCGGCTTTGCCGATCGAGAGTCCCGCGTGTTCAAGAATCTGATGGTGTACCGGCTGGCGGCCGACTGGACGGCCAGCGTGGCGCAGATCGACGAGGCCTTGGCGGCCGCCCGGTTTGCCGAATGCGGCGCCACCCAGCCCCGCGCGATGGGCTGGGTGCCTCCGCGTGGCGAGGCCAACGGCGCATTGATCGAGGCCATCGCCGGCCAGTGGCTGCTGCAGTTGATGGTCGAGACCAAGGTGGTGCCCGGCGCGGTGGTCAAGCGCCAAGTCGATGCGCTGGCCGCGCGCATCGAGCAGCAGACCGGCCGCAAGCCGGGCAAGAAGGAAACCCGCGAGCTCAAAGACCAGGCCCTGCTCGACCTGCTGCCGATGGCCTTCACCAAGCAGGCCAGCATCAAGGTCTGGCTGGCCCCGGCCGAGCGGCTGCTGGTGATAGCCGCGGGCAGCGCCAGCCGCGCCGAAGAGGTGCTGACCGCGCTGATCGCCGTGCTGCCGGGCTTGTCGGCCCAGCTCGTCAACACCGCCCAATCACCGGCCGCGGCGATGGCCGACTGGCTGGTCGCCGGTGAGGCGCCCGCGGCCTTCACGATCGACCGCGATTGCGAGCTGAAGGCCGCCGACGGCGAGAAGCCGGTGGTGCGCTACGCCCGCCACGCGCTGGACATCGTCGAGATCCGTGAGCACATCCAGGCCGGCAAGCAGCCCACCCGGCTGGCACTGACCTGGCGCGACCGGGTGTCGTTCACGCTGACCGAAGGCCTGCAGCTGAAGAAGATCGCCTTCCTGGACGGCGTCTTCGAAGGCCAGGCCAAACAGCAGGGCGACGACAGCTTCGACGCCGACGCGGCCATCGCCACCGGTGAACTGGCGCCGATGATCGATGACTTGATAGCCGCACTGGGCGGTGAGCAGGTGATCGGTGCGCCAGTGGCTGTACCAGCGGCCGCGCCAGTGGCCGCGTTGCCCTCAACCCAAGGCGCGCTGCCGGCAACGCCGGCGATCAATACCGATCTGCCGCCCTGGGAAACCGCCACCCGCTGAAAGCCGTGGGCTGCCGCCCGCGCCCACAGTGGGACGGGCGGCAACTGATCGGCCGCTCAACCCAAGCGGCGGCGTGCCGACCGGCCCAGCAGCAGCAACAGGCCGGCGGCCATCATCAGCATCGTCTGCGGCTCGGGCACGGCGGCCAGCATCTGCGCACCCAGCAGGGCGTGGGTCGCGGCGGTCGGGTGGATCTTGTCCCAGTAGAGGTAGCCCGAGGGATTGGCGCACTGGCTACCCGCCACACCGACATAGCCGGTGAAGCAGCCTTCACTGACATTGCTGAAACCGTTGCCCGGCGAACCCGCGGTCAGCGCGCGCTGCGCCGCCATGATGTCGACATAGCTGAAGTGCTCGCCCGTCAGCGACCCAGCCAGCGCGCCATAGGCGGCTGCCAGCCCGTTGTTGAACGTTTCAGAGGCGAAGGTCGCCCCGCCCATCACCCCGGGGCCACCGCTGCGCGCCTCGGGTGTCAGGCCGATGTCGGGCAAGTTGGGCAGCAGGAAATTGCGCGCGCCCAATTGGTAGAGCGACCCGACGATGCCGGTGAGGTTGTTGATGGTGTTGGTGATCGTGCTGGCGAAGGTGGCGGGCGTGATGTCGCGCAGGTCGTTGGCGCCGCCCCAGACAAAGTACAAGGCGTTGGGATCGGCCGCCGCGCCACCCAGGCTGTTGGCGAACAGGCCCAGCTGGCTCTGCAGGCCGGTGTTGGGCCACTGCCCGCCAGTGCCGCTCTTGGCGCCGCCGTAGGCATAGTTCTGCAACGCGACGCCCAGGCCATTGGCCAGCCGCTCAACAGCGACAGCACCGTTGGAGAAGCGGCCAGCCGAGTAATCGCCCGCCTGGGGCAACGGCGTCGGGAAGTGATCCGGCAAACTGGTCGTCAAGGCCAGGAAGTTGCCGGTGTCCGACAGGCTGTCGCCAAAGGCGATCACCCGGCTGAACGGCGCGGGCACCACCAGAACCATGGCCGACGCGGGCGCACTGGCCAACAAGAGGCCGGTGGCCAAGGCGGCGCCAGCAGCGCGGAGGTTTGACTGCAAAAGCATGGTGGATCCCTGTCCAGTGAATTTATCGGGATCAGATTAACGTCTCGCCCGGATCACATCGGCGCCTGGAACCGCGGAAAAACCCCAACCCCCCTCGAATGCAGGGGTTCACGCGCCATGCAGCCAGGCCGCCGGCCGCTCAGGTGTCCTTGCTGACCTTGATCGTCGGGAACTTGCCGCTGAAATCCTTGGCTTTCTCGGCGATCTTCACTGCCACCTGGCGGGCCACGGCCTTGTAGAGGCTGGCGATCTCGCCATCGGGGTCGGCCACCACGCTGGGCCGGCCCGAATCGGCCTGCTCGCGGATGCTGATGTCCAGCGGCAGTGCGCCCAGGTAGTCCAGCTGGTACTGCGCGGCCATTTTCTTGCCGCCGTCGGCGCCAAAGATGTGCTCGACATGGCCGCAGTTCGAGCAGATGTGCACCGCCATGTTCTCGACCAGGCCGAGGA
>JAYVDE010000625.1:0-8661 GCA_043749575.1 Burkholderiaceae bacterium
GTGCGCGTGCTTGATCGGACAGAAATACTGTTCGGTGCGGGCCAGGATCTCGGCCATGTAGCCCATCAGCCCATTGCCGTATTCGCAGTAGGTGCAGTGAAATTTCTCGATCACGTTGAGGTAAGCGAGGTGGCGCCGGTCAAACACCAGGTAGTCGCCGCGGCGGACTTTGCTGATGCCGTAGATCGGAAAACAAGCCCATTGGTAGAGGCTGACGCACAGATCCAGCAGCAGCAGGGGGACCACCATGCCGTAGATCAGCGGCCCGGTGATCAGGTTCTGCGGGCGGTTGGTAACCAGCCAGCGGATCAGCGTGGTTTTGAGCTTGCCATGCGCCTCCTTCACTGCCCGGTCGAACTCGACGCGCTTGCCCTTGATCTGGAAAAACATCCGGCTTTCCTGGTCATGAACCGCCGTGCGCAACTCGGCCTCGAGTGCGGCCATCTGCAGCAGTAGTTCGTTGATTCGATTGTTCATCGCACGAGCATAGGCCTCAACGCCCTGTCGTCGACCGTGCCAACCGGGTGTCAGGTTGCCGGCTGGTCCTACCGCCCCACCACCCGGGTTGTGGGCGGCGTCAACTGTCTTGGCCGCCGTGTTGCCACTGGCGCGGGTTCGGCAACGCACAGACAGCCAAGGGGCTGACCACAACATTGCCCCGGGGCTTGCATCAGCAAGGCCAACGCCCTGAACGCCCAGGCCCTGTGCCGCGCCGGCGCTCGGATTCACGGCTGCGCCCCGCTGCGCTGCGCTGCGCTGTCGACACGATAAGCCTGAGGAACCGCCATGTTGCGCAGCCTGAAAGACCTGGAAAACTTCAGCATCGCAGCCACCGATGGTCCGATTGGACAGGTCAAGGACTTCTACTTCGACGACGATGCCTGGGCCATCCGCTACCTGGTGGTCGAGACGGGGTCCTGGCTGGACAGCCGCCAGGTGTTGATCTCGCTGATCGCCATCCACCAGCCCGACTGGGCCGGCCGCACGCTGCCGGTGTCCATCACCCAGGCACAGGTCAGCCACTGCCCTGGCATCGACACCGACAGGCCGGTGTCGCGCCAGCAGGAGAGCGACCACCTGGGCCACTACGGCTACCCGGTTTACTGGGGCAGCCGGGGCTTGTGGGGCGAGGGCCTCTATCCGAACGCGCTGCGGCCCGGTTTTGCCGGCCACGGCATCGACGGCATCGACGGCATCGACGGCGCCGAACGCCAACGCGAGCAGGCGGCGTTCGCCCAGGCCTGGCAGGCCCGGCATCGCCAGGACGATCCGCACCTGCGCAATGGCAAGTCGGTCATCGGTCACCACATCCAGGCCATCGACGGCGAGATCGGGCATGTTGACGGCCTGCTGGTGGACCAAGAAACCTGGGCCATCCGCTACCTGGTGGCCAACATCAGCAGTTGGTGGGTCGGCCAGCAGGTGCTGGTCGCGCCCCGGTGGATCACCGGTGTGCACTGGTCAGACCAGAGCGTGTCGGTCGACCTGACGCGAGCGGCCATTCAGCAGGCGCCGCGCTACGACGCCAGCGCCGAGTTGAACCGGCAGCTCGAAATGGGGCCCCACGACCACCACGACCACTATGCCCACCACGTCCGTGACGGTTGCCGGGCCGACGGCGTGCGGATCGAGCCGAGCGTCTAGTAGTCCGTTTCACCAAAAACACGACATGAAATCGCGTCTTTTTCCGCCATGCGTCGTTGCATCTCCTTGCCGCACTGGCAGTGCGACTGCGGGTCTACGCCTAGCTTGGCGAAAAAATCCATCGATTCCATTTCGTAATGCCTTTGGTGAAACGAACTACCAGCCCGCCAGTCGCCTGGACCGGCGCCCCGGTCTCGGTCGGCGCAGCGCGAGGCGGTGGCGCCTGCCACGGGCGCCGCCCATGTCAGGGCCTGGGCAAGGCGTCCTCGTTGTCGATGGCCAGCGGCGGCAGCGCCTCGGCGGGGGTGTGGCCGAACACCCGGCCCAGAAAAACCAGTTCAGCCTGCAGCGCCCGCACGATGTTGGGGCCCTGGCGGAAGCCGTGGCCTTCGCCGGCAAATTCGAGGTAGGCCACCGGGCAGCCGGCGGCCCGCGCAGCGGCCACGATGTCGCGGCTTTGCTGCGGCGGCACGGCGTGGTCGTCGCTGCCCTGGAAGGTGATCAGCGCGGCGCGGCACTGCGCCATGTGGTGTACCGGGCTGCGCGCGCGGTAGATGGCTTGGCCCCTCGGCAGCGGCGCGACCAGGCTGTCGAGGTAGCGTGACTCGAACTTGTGGGTGTCCGCGGCCAGGGTTTCCAGGTCGGCCACGCCGTAGTAGTTGATGCCGGCCGCGAACCGCCGCGTGAAGGCCAGCGCCGACAGCACGGTAAAGCCGCCGGCGCTGCCGCCGCGGATGGCCACCCGCGCGCCGTCGACCCGGCCGGTCACCGCCAGGTGGTCGACCGCCGCCACCGCATCCTGCAGGTCGACCACGCCCCACTGGCCGCGCAAACGATCACGGTAGGCGCGACCGTAATCGCTGGAGCCGCCGTAGTTGACATCGACCACCGCGAAGCCGCGGCTGGTCCAGAACTGCACGCCCACCTTGAAGGCCGGGCCGGCCTGGGAGGTGGGGCCGCCGTGCAGCATGACCACCAGCGGCGGCGCCTCGCCATCGGCCGGCCGGTGCTCGGGGTGGCGCGGCGGATAGAACCAGGCATGGGCCGTGCGCGGTTCGCCGCCGGGCCCTGGCGCGGTGGTGAACTCGATCGCCTGCGCGGCCGAGACGAAGGCTGCCGGCAACGGCGCTTGGCCGGCGGCGCGCACCACCTGGTGGCTGCCGTCGCGCAGGTCGATGGTGATCAGCGCCGGCAGGCCATCGGCCGCTGCCGCCACGGTGAAGGCGGTGTGCTCGTCGAGCAAGCCGATCGAGCCGAAGCCGACGAAAGGCAGCGGCAGCGGCAGCGGTAACGGCAACGGGTTCGTCTGCCCGTGGCCCAAGTTCAGCAGGCAGAGCGTGTCGACCGTGCCGCGGCTGACCCGCAGCAGCGCGCGGCCATCGCCCAGCAGCGCATAACTCTGCTGACCCAGGTTCCACAGCGGGCCGCCGATCTCGGCGTCGCTGAAGGTGGTCATCGCTTCGGTGCGGCCACCGTCGGGCTGGGGCGTCCAACGGTACAGGTTGGTCCAGCCACTGCGGTCAGACAGGAAGTACAGCGCGCCGTCGTCGCCCCACTGCGGCTCGGCCACCGATTCACCGGGGCCGCCGGCCACTTGCTGCAGCGCGGTCAGCGCGCCGTCGCCCGTCTGGCCGATCTGGCCAATCTCGCCGATTTGGCCGACCAGCAGCCGGGTCTCGTCCCAGGGCATGGCGGGGTGGTCCCAGGCCACGAACGCCAGCCGCCGGCCGCTGGTGTCCAGCCGCGGCCAGGCGACGAAGTCGCTGTCGCCATACAGCACCCGGCCTTCGTCTTCGGGCTGGTCCAGGTTGAGCAGCACGACCGCGTTGCGGGCTTCACCGGCAGTTCGGTGACCTTCGCCGTGACCTCCGCGGTGATCCTCGCGCACGCCCACCAGCGTGTGGCCGTCGGTGCCGGCGTGGCCGTCGGCGTAACGGCAGCCGATGGGGGTGAACAAGCGCTCGTTGCCGTCGGCCGACCGGACCCGCAGGCGCTGGTCGCCGAAGCCGCTGTAGACCAGCCGGTCGCCCACGGCCACCCAGGGCGTGCCACCGTACTCATGCACCCGGCTGCGCACGTTGACGTCGGCTCCCAACACGTCGGCTGCAAGGCCTTGCGCACCCTGTGCGACCAGCACGCTGCGGCCTTGCTCGGCCGGCCGGCCCTCGACCCAGTGCAGCCGGCCCTGCGCCACACCGGCATAAGCCAGCGACACGGCGCCCACAGCGGCCCGCTCAGGCGTCAGCGGCGAGGGCCAGGCGCCGCAGCGCAGCGCTGTACGGTTGTCGCCGGCGGCCTCCGCGCCGCCGCGCTGGTCAGACATGGGCCACCGCCAGCGCACCCAGCACCAGGCCGACGCTGGCGACACCGACCATGCCCCACTTCAGCCAGGTGCGGCGGGTCAGCAAGGCCATTGCCGCCAGCGCGATCGAGACCTGCAGCGCGGTGGTGGCCTGGGCCCAGCGGTGGTGCAGGTGCATCTGCGCCTCCGACTGCTGGTCCCAGTCCTTCGAATCGGCTTCCAGCTTCTCGGCGTCTTTCTTGATCTCGGCCTTCTCCAACTTGTAGCGCGCGACTTCCTGCTGAAACTGCGGCTTGCGCTCGTCGGCCACCAGCACGATGGCCAGTTCCGCCAGGTTCTGCTTGCCGCTCTTGGCCTGGTAGTAGTTCCACTGGTTGCCGGCCTCGGTCTTCTTGATGGCTGCGTTGTTCTTGAACAGGCCGGCATTGGCCTGGGTGGCGCCGCCCATGTACGAAAACAGCGCGCCGATGGTGGCGAGCACCGCGGTGGCCACCGCCATGCTGCCGGCAAAACGGTCTTTGTCGCCATGTTGGGCGACATGCTCGACCTCGTGGTCGTGCGGGCCGTGAACGTGGAAGCCGTGGTCGGACATGGGGTGCCTTTGGAAGGGGTTTCAGCGCTGGCGCTGGTAGGTGACGAAGGCAAAACCGCAAGGCGGCGGGCCGACGCTGGTGTGGGGCTCGCGCCCGGTTTCGGTGAAGGCCGTGCGGTCCCAGGCGGGAAACCGGGTGTCGCCGACCAGGTCGGCGTCGATCTCGGTCAGCACCAGTTCATCGGCCAGTGGCAGCGCCTCGGCGTAGAGCTGGGCACCGCCGATGATGAAGATGCGGGGTGCAGCGCTGGGCTCGGCTGCAGTGCGGGCGGCGGCCAGGGCGTCGCCCAGGCTGTGCGCCACCGTGGCGCCGTCGGCTTGCCAGCCCGGCTGGCGGGTGACGACGATGTTGCTGCGGCCGGGCAGCGGGCGAAAACGCGCTGGCAGCGAATCCCAAGTTTTGCGGCCCATGATCACCGGGCAGCCGCTGGTCTGCTGGCGGAACCAGCGCTGGTCGGCCCGCTCGTGCCAGACCAGGCCGTTGGCGTGGCCGATCACGCCGTTGCGGGCGACCGCGGCGATCAGCGCCAGCCGGGTCATGCCGGCGTCTCGTCGGTCGGGTGGACCCCAGGCCCGGCCCAGCCGGCCCTCATACCGCCACCGGGGCCTTGATGGCCGGGTGGTGTTGGTAGTCCTGCAGCTCGACATCGTCGTAGACGTAGTCGAAGAGGGTCGGCGGCCGGCGTTTGAGGTGCAGCGTGGGGTAGGGGTAGGGCGCACGCGCCAGCTGGGTCTGCACCTGTTCGACATGGTTGTCGTAGATGTGGCAGTCGCCGCCGGTCCAGACAAAATCGCCGACATCGAGGTCACATTGCTGGGCCAGCATCTGGGTCAGCAGCGCGTAGCTGGCGATGTTGAAGGGCACGCCCAGGAACAGGTCGGCGCTGCGCTGGTAGAGCTGGCAGCTGAGGCGGCCGCGCCCGCCGGGGCCGTCTTGCGGTCGCGCCGGTGCGACGTAAAACTGGAACAAGGCGTGGCAGGGCATCAGCGCCATCTGGTCGAGCTCGGCCACGTTCCAAGCGCTGACGATGATGCGCCGGCTGTCGGGGTTGGTTTTGAGCTGCTGCACCACTTGGGCGATCTGGTCGATGTGGCCACCACCTGGTTTAGGCCAGCTGCGCCACTGCACGCCGTAGACCGGCCCCAGGTCGCCGTCGGCGCCGGCCCATTCGTCCCAGATCGTGCAGCCGTTGTCCTGCAGCCATTTGACGTTGCGCTCGCCGCGCAGAAACCACAGCAGCTCGACGATCACCGCCTTGAGGAACACCTTCTTGGTGGTGACCAGCGGAAAACCTTCGTTCAGGTCGAAGCGCATCTGGTGGCCGAACACGCTGCGCGTGCCGGTGCCGGTGCGGTCGGCCTTGGCCACGCCGTGCTCGAACACGTGGCGCAGCAAATCTTCGTACTGGGTGCGGATGGGGCGGGGGGGGATGTTCGGGCGGGTGGTCAATTCAGAATGCTCCGAAGAGGGTGTCCAGGGCTTCTTGCACCGCTTGGCGGCCGTCGACCAGCTTCATCACCGGGCGCCGCAACTCGCTCAAGGGCACGGCACCCAGCGTGGCGGTGTCCAGCACCAGGGCTTGGTCGGCAACCGACACCAGCGGGTTGAGGTGGCGGGCGCGTCGGCCAAAGCTGCCCTCGGTGCGCAAGGGGATCACCACCCGGGTTTCCAGGCCGGCGATGTAGTCGTTCTGCACATCGACGAAATAGGGCGTGTGCAGCCGCTCCGACAGGTCCGGGTTGGCAAAGACCTCGAAGCGGGCCATCAGCCACCCTTCAGGAAACTGCGGTAGCGCGCCAGCGGCAGGCCCTCGCGTGCGATGCGGCTGTTGTAGTCGGCCACCGCGTCCTTGTTCTCTTCGTTCCACCGGGCCCAGTAGCGCTTGCGCACTTCATCGATCAACAGGCCATCGACCGTGGCCGACAGGTTCAGCCCCAATTCACGCGCCGCATCCAGCACCTTGGCGTTGAGGCTCAGGTTGGTGGCGCGCTTGGGACTGTTGTCGAAGTTGAGCATGGACTGCCTCCCTCTTGAATGCGCATGAATTATGCGCGTTGTGCTGCGACTTCAAGCCGAGGCATCGGCCTGCGCCAGCCCGAACTGCATCGCCGCCAGCTTGGCGTAGAGGCCGCCGCGCGCCACCAGTTCGTCATGGCTGCCGATGTCGACGATGCGCCCGGCCGCCATCACCACGATGCGGTCGGCACGCTGCACGGTGGCCAGCCGATGCGCGATGACCAGCGTGGTGCGCCCGCTCATCGCCGATTCGAGCGCGGCCTGCACCATGCGTTCGCTCTCGGCATCAAGCGCGCTGGTGGCCTCGTCCAGCAGCAGCAGCGGCGGGTTTTTCAGCAGCGCCCGCGCAATGCTGATGCGCTGGCGCTGGCCGCCCGACAGCCGCACACCGCGCTCGCCCAGGTGGGTGTTGTAGCCCTCGGGCAAGGCGCTGATGAAATCGTGCGCAAAGGCCGCCCGGGCCGCGGCGACGACCTCGGCGTCGGTCGCGTCGGGCTGGCCGTAGCGGATGTTCTCCAGCGCGCTGGTCGAGAAGAGAGTGGCGTCTTGCGGCACGATGCCCACCCGCTGTCGCAGCGCGGCCAGCGAGGCGCAGCGCAGCTCGACGCCGTCGACGCTGATCTGCCCGCTGTTGACATCGTAGTAGCGCAGCAGCAGCTGGAACACCGTGCTCTTGCCGGCGCCGCTGGGGCCGACGATGGCCACGGTTTCACCGGCCGCCACAGTCAGGCTGAAGTCTTGCAGCGCGGCCTGCAGTGGCCGCGACGGGTAGTGGAAGCCGACCGCCGAGAACTGGACCGTCGAGCCGACCAGCCGGCCGCTGGGGATCGCCGGCAGCGGCTGCGGCCGCGCCGGATCGGCCACCGGTGATTGCGCGGCCAGCAACTCCATCAGCCGCTCGGTCGCGCCGGCGGCGCGCAGCAGATCGCCGTAGACCTCGGACAAGACCGCCACGCTGCCGACCAGGATGATCACGAAGACCACCGTCTGGCCCAGGTGCCCGGCGCTGATGTGGCCGGCCGCCACCGCCTGCGTGCCCTGGTAGAGGCCCCACAGCAGCGCGCCGAAGGTGGCGGTGAGGATGAAGGCCACCAGCACCGCCCGCACCCCGGTGCGCTTGATCGCGGTGTCGAAAGCGCGCTCAGTAGCGGCGTCGAAACGCGCCGCCTCCCGCGCTTCCTGCACGTAGCTCTGCACCACGGGAATAGCGTTCAGCACCTCGGCGGCGATCGCGCTGGAATCGGCCACCCGGTCTTGGCTGGCCCGGCTGAGCTTGCGCACCCGGCGGCCGAAATACAGGCTGGGCAGCACCACCAACACCAGGATGCCCAGCACCTGGGTCATCACCCAGGGGTTGGTGATGACCAGCATGGCCAGCGCGCCCAGGCCCATCACGGTGTTGCGCAAGCCCATGCTCAGCGACGAGCCGACCACCGTCTGCACCAATGTGGTGTCGGTGGTCAGGCGGCTCAGCACCTCGCCGGTGGCGTTGGTCTCGAAAAACGCCGGGCTTTGCCGCACCACGTGGGCGTAGACCGCGTTGCGCAGGTCGGCGGTCACCCGCTCGCCCAGCCAGCTGACGGCGTAGAAGCGCAGCGCCGAGAACAGGCCCAAGGCCGCGCCGACTGCGAACAGCGCGCCAAAGTGGCCGCGCAGCGCCATCAGCCGATCAGCCGGGTCGGCGGCGACCACACCCTCGTCGATCAACGACTTCATCGCGATCGGAAAAGCCAGCGTGCTGGCCGCCGCCAGCACCAGGAACAGCAGCGCCAGGCCGATTTGCAACCGGTAGGGCCGCAGGAAAGGCAGCAGGCCCGAGAGTGATCGGGGCGTGGCCGAGGCAGGGCGGTCGGCAGCGGGTTTGGACATCGCGGCAGTGTAGGGGCCGGGCCCGCCGAACCCGGCGGGTGGCGGGTGGGTTGGCGGCGGTCTGCGCGGGTCCGCGGGAAACATGCCCGGGCAATAGTTGCCTGTGCAAGTACATTTATGGGATGCCTGATCCCCAACCACCGGTCCATTTCTACAGCGCCGAATCGCTCGGCCCCGACAACAGCCTGGGCCGCTTGATGAAGCGGGTGATGCAGTCGCTGTTGCTGCAGGTCGACC
>JAYVDE010000626.1:0-3173 GCA_043749575.1 Burkholderiaceae bacterium
GGTGGTAGGCCAGGGCCATCTTCAGCGCCGTCTCCACCGACTCGGACCCGGAGTTGGTGAAAAAGATGCGGTTCAGGCCGGCAGGGGTGAGCTGGGCCACCTTGTCGGCCAGCTCGAAGGCCTTGGGGTGCGCCATCTGGAACGGCGGCGCGAAATCCATCTCGGCGGCCTGGTCCTGGATCGCCTTGACGATCTTCGGCCGGCCATGGCCGGCGTTCACGCACCACAAGCCGGCCACGCCGTCGAGGATCTGCCGACCGTCATCGGTCCAGTAGTGCATGCCGGCCGCCTTGACGAACAGCCGCGGGTTCTTCTTGAACTGGCGGTTGGCCGTGAACGGCATCCAGTAGGCATCCATGTTGATGCCACGCGGCGCCTCGGTGAATGCCGACAACGCGGCCGACAAGGGGTGCGGTGCAGGCTGGGCGGCAGCCGCGCTGCGGCCAACCGGTGCGTCGAGAGTGGTGGTAGTCATGGTCAGGCTCCTGGCGAGTTGAACGCAGCGCGATGGACGCTGGCAGCCTGCAGTCTAGTCAGGCTTGCACGCAATGTGCTTGCGCAATGCCGTCGCGGGCGGGTTTTGCGCAGCATAGAATGCTAAAAAATACCAATGAAACCGCAGAAAATGCGAAACACTGACAGCAAGCCGCAACTCGATGTGATCGACCGCCAGATCCTGGCCGAGTTGCAACTCGACGGCCGGCTGTCGAATGTCGAACTTGCCGAACGTGTGCACCTGTCGCCGTCGGCCTGCCTGCGGCGGGTCAAGCAGCTGGAGGAATCGGGCGTGATCGCCCAGTACGTGGCGCTGCTCAATGCCAAGGCCATGGGCCAGCACGGCATTTGTTTTTCGATCATCAACCTGCAGACCATGAGCGACGGCGTGCTGAAGGGTTTTGAGCAGGCGGTGCGCGACGAGCCCGAGATCCTCGATTGTTTCTACGTGGCTGGCAGCAACGATTACCTGATCCGCTTCAGCTACCGTGACGCCGAGGACCTGGAGCGCTTCCACACCCAGGTGCTGATGCGCCTGCCCGGCGTGGAACGCTCGAACTCGATGCTGGTGCTGCGCACGGTGAAAAAAACCACCGCGCTGCCGGTCTAGCGGCCCGGCACGTCGGCGTCAAGCCGGGCCCGCTGGCCCGCCAGATAAGTCCAGACAAAGGTGGCGGCGGCGTTGCTGGTGAGATCGGCATGGTCGTAGGGCGGCGCCACTTCGACGCAGTCCATGCCGACGAAGGGCAGGGCGGCCAGTTCTTCCAGCAGCGTCAACACCTGGTTGCTGCTCAGGCCGCCGGGCTCGGGCGTGCCGGTGCCGGGCGCGAAGGCCGGGTCCAGGCAGTCGATGTCCAGTCTCAGGTACAGCGGCGGCTGGCCATGCGCGGCCAGCCTGCTGCGCACCGCCTGCAGCACCGGCGCCAGCTGGGCTGGCGACTCGAGTCCGCGCAGGTCGCGGGCGGTGAAGATCTGGCCGCCCTGGTCGCGCACATAGTCGCGGGCCGCACGAACGCCCGCTGACCGGATGCCGAGCTGGGTGAAACACGCCGGCACCACCAGGCCTTTCTTGAAGGCCTCGTGAACCCAGGTGCCATGGCCGCTGGGTTCGCCGAAATGGTCGGTCCAGGTGTCGCAATGGGCGTCGAAGTGGATCACCGCGAGCGGCTGGCCCAGCTGCGCCCGGTAGGCCCGCAGCAAGCTCAGCGTGACCGAGTGGTCGCCGCCCAACCAGGCCATGTGGTGCCCGGCGATCAGCGCCTGGGCCTGCGGCGCCAGCGCATCGCGCATCGCGGCCAGGCTGGTGTTGGGCAGCGCCAAGTCGCCGGCGTCGCCCAGCACGCCGGCCAGATCGACATGGAACAGCGGATGGGTGCCGTCACACAGCATGTGGCTGGCCTGGCGGATGGCGCGGGGGCCGAAACGGGCGCCGGGGCGGTGGGTGACGGCGCCATCCCAGGCCAGCCCGGCCACGCCGAAGGCATGGCCGGCGGCCAGCGGCGGGCAACGCAGAAAGCTGTGCTGGGACAGGAAGGCGAAGCTGAACATGGCGCTGGGTTGGCTTTCGGGCAAAAGGTGGGGGCGTGAGCATGCACCAAGCCTCGCGTTGGCAGTGCGCGGTCCCAGGTCAGGTCAGGTCAGGGCCGTGCCGTGCCAAGGGCAAGAGCAAGGGCAAGGGCAAGGGCAAGGCCGGTTTCAGCGGAAAGTGGCTGCCGCGCTTTCACATCGGGAAAACACCATTCCGCCATGTGAAATCCACACATGCTGCGGCGCAGCAAGAATTTTCACCTTGCCAAATGTCGTTTCGCATCATGGAAAATATCCTGCAACTTGTTGATTTAATTCACATTCAATTTATGTCTTATATAAGACATAAGTCTTGGAAAGCCGAATCGTCGGCGCTACGCTTGAGCCATCGACAACCTGCTTCGTCGAACGACATTCACCTCACCCCAAGGAGCTTCCATGACGACCCTCACCCGCGACCAGCAAATTGCCGCCCTCGAAAAAGACTGGGCCGAGAACCCCCGCTGGAAGGGCATCAAGCGCGGCTACAGCGCTGCCGACGTGGTGCGCCTGCGCGGATCGGTGCAGGTCGACCACACGCTGGCCAAGCGCGGCGCCCACAAGCTGTGGAACCTGATCAACACCGAGCCCTTCGTCAACACGCTGGGCGCGCTCACCGGCAACCAGGCGATGCAGCAGGTCAAGGCCGGCCTGAAGGCGATCTACCTGTCGGGCTGGCAGGTGGCTGGCGACGCGAATCTGGCCGGCGAGATGTACCCGGACCAGTCGCTGTACCCCGCGAATTCGGTGCCGATGGTCGTCAAGCGCATCAACAACACCTTCACCCGCGCCGACCAGATTCAGTGGTCCGAGGGCAAAAACGACATCGACTTCTTCGCCCCGATCGTGGCCGATGCCGAGGCCGGTTTCGGCGGCGTGCTGAACGCCTTCGAGCTGATGAAGTCGATGATTGACGCGGGTGCGGCCGGCGTGCACTTCGAAGACCAGCTCGCCTCGGTGAAGAAGTGCGGCCACATGGGCGGCAAGGTGCTGGTGCCCACGCGCGAGGCGGTTGCCAAGCTCGTCGCCGCGCGCCTGGCCGCCGACGTGATGGGCACGCCCACCCTCGTGATCGCCCGCACCGACGCCGAAGCCGCCGACCTCGTCACCAG
>JAYVDE010000627.1:0-3173 GCA_043749575.1 Burkholderiaceae bacterium
CTTGGGCAGCAACGCCATCGCATCGCAACCGGCGGGCAGGCGCAGCCAGAAGAACATGCCGCCTTGCGGGCGCTGCCATTCGCAGCCTGCGGGCAGGTGCTGCGTCAGCGCCTCGGCCATCGCCGCGCACTGCGCCTGGTAACGCGCCCGGATGGTCGGCACGTGGTGGTCGAGGAAGCCGTTTTTGATGACCTCGTACACCACCCGCTGGTTGAAACCCGGTGTGTGCAGGTCAGCGGCCTGTTTGGCCTGCAGCAGCTTGGGGTACAGCACAGTCGGCGCCACCAGGTAGCCCAGCCGGAAGCCGGGTGTCAGCACCTTGCTGAAGCTGCCGAGGTAGACCACGCCCTCGGGCCAGCGTGACGCCAGCGTGGCCGGCGGTGGCCGGTCGAACCACAGCTCGCCGTAGGGGTTGTCCTCGACCAACGGGATGCCGGCGGCCTGCGCCGCGGCGACCAGCGCCACCCGGCGAGCCTCGGGGATCACCCGGCCGGTGGGGTTCTGGAAGTTGGGCTGCAGGTAGGCAAAGCGGGTGCCGGGCGCGTCATGCGGCAGCGCGGTGATGGCCTGCGGCAGCGGGCCGTCGGCATCACCGGCCAGGCTGGCGTAGATCGGCTCATAGGGGTTGAACGCCTGCAACGCGCCCAGGTAAGTGGGGCTCTCCACCGCCACCGGTGCACCGGCGTCGACCATCACCTTGCCGACCAGATCGAGGCCCTGCTGCGAGCCGGTGGTGATCAGCACCTGCGACGGATCGACCGTCAGGCCTTGGGCAGCCAGGTGCTGCGCCAGCCAGTCGCGCAGCGGCGCAAAGCCTTCGCTGGCGGCGTACTGCAGGGCCTCGCGCGGGGCCTGGCTCAGCACCGTGTTGCAGGCCTCGCGGATGGCCTCGACCGGGAAGGTGTCGGCCGACGGCAGGCCGCCGGCCATCGACAGGATGCCGGGTTGCTCGGTCACCTTGAGGATCTCGCGCAGGATCGACGGGTTGAGTCGGGCGCTGCGGCGCGCCGGTTGCCAGAGGCTCATGGTGTCTCCAAGAAGGGATCAGCGGGCGCGATCACAGCGGGTATCGGCAGCGGCCACCGCCATGCGCCGGGACAACAACACGGTGGCCATCACCGCCAGCGCAAAGGCCACCGTCAGGGCGTCCAGTGATTCACCCAGCAGCGGCACGGCCAGCGCCATCGACAGGAACGGCTGCAGCAGCTGCACCTGGCTGACCCGCAGCATGCCACCCAACTGCAGGCCGCGGTACCAGGCGAAAAAGCCCAGCCAGACCGAAAACACCGACACGTAGAGAAAGCCGCCCCAGGCCGCCGCCCGCACCGGCGTGGCCGGCCAGCTGGCCCAGGCGATCGGCAGGGTGATCGGCAGGCAGCCCACCAGCAGCCAGCTGATGACGTGTTGCGGCGGCATCGGCGGCCGGCCGTCGCCCTGCGGCGCCGACAAGCGCGCACCGAAGACATAACCAAAGCCGCCGCACAACACCGCCAGCGCCAGCAGACCGTCGGCCGCCTGCAGGCCGGCGCCACCCTTGAACAACGCGAAGGCCAGCACCAGCGCGGTGCCCAGCACGGCGCTGCCCCAGAAACCGGCGCTGGGCCGCTGGCGCAGCACCAGCGCGGCGATCACCGCAGTGCTGATCGGCAGCAAGCCCGACACCACCGCGGCATGCGCCGCATCCACCCGCTGCACTGCCAGCCCCAGGAACAGCGGAAAACCGAACACCACACCCAGTGAGGTGAGCCCCAGCTGACACCACTGCGCCGGCCGCGGCCAGGGCGCGCGCACGGCCCACAACCACCCGGCCGCCAGCAACCCGGCCAGTGCGGCGCGGCCGATGGCGACAAACACCGCCGGCAGCTGCGGCGCAACCAGGCTGCCCGAGGCCAGCCGAGTCATCGGGATCGTCAACGCGAAGACGGCCACTCCCAGCGCACCCAGCAGCCAGCCCAGCGTCTGCGGCGAAAAACGCGGCACTGGCAGCGTGGCAGGCGTGGCGGGGGTGGTGGGGGTGGTGGGGGTGGCGGCTGTCGACGGCATTGCGCCAGTCTAGGTGCGCCAGCAGCACAGCATCAGTACACTCGACAATACAGATTGACAATCTGTGCCGTTGATACCGGTGGTACAGCGTCGCCCCATCCAACGCCCCCACCGCGGGCACCTGCCGCACAGACCATGGACACCGCCCGGTTGTCGACCCTGCTGATGCCCGATCACACCACCGCAGCGGTGACCGCACCGGAGTTTGGCGCCGGCCTGCAGCGCCAGGGCGCTTTGACACTGGGCGCGCAGCTGGCCCAGCGCGTGGCCGACCGCATCCAGCGCGGCGCGTTGTCGCCCGGCGTGCGTCTGCCCTCGGTGCGCGAGGCTGCGCGGCTGCAGGGCGTGAGCCCGAGCACCGTGGTCGCGGCCTACGACTTGCTGCAGGCCCAGGGTCTGGTGGAAGCGCGCCGCCAGCGCGGTTTCTTCGTCCGCGAACCGCTGGCCGCAGCCCGCCGCGCGGCGCCCGCCAGCCCACGGCCGGCCGGCATTGCGGTGCCGCTGGCCGCGCCAATCGACGCCACCGCGCTGATCCGCGGCATGTTCCACCGCGGCACCGCCACCAGCGGGCCGGGCATGGGCACGCTGCCCGAGGCCTGGCTGGACCAGGCCTTGCTCGACCGCGCGCTGCGCCGTACCTTGGCGCAGGCCGGCGACGCGCTGCGCTACGGCAACCCGGCCGGCGACGAGGCGCTGCGCGACGCCTTGTCGCGCCGGCTGGGCGGCGAGCTGGGCATCAGCGCCGCCGCGAGTCAGATCGTCACCACGCTGGGCGCCACGCACGCGCTGGATGTGGTCGCCCGCACCCTGCTGCAGCCGGGCGACGCGGTGCTGGTCGACGAGCCCGGCTGGGCGGTCGAGTTCGCCCGCCTCAGCCGCATGGGCATGCGCTTGCTGGCGGTGCCGCGGGGTGGCGACGGGCCCGACCTGGCGGTGATGGCGCGGCTGCTGGCCGAGCACCGGCCGCGGCTCTACGTCACTGTGTCGGTGCTGCACAACCCGACCGGCCACACGCTGTCGCTGGCGCAGGCCCACCAGGTGCTGAAGCTGGCCGAGGCCCACGACCTGACCATCGTCGAGGACGACACCTACGCCTGGCTGGCGCCGCCGCACGCACCGCGGCTGGCCGC
>JAYVDE010000628.1:0-3171 GCA_043749575.1 Burkholderiaceae bacterium
TCACCGCCTCGGCGCCCTTGCCACCGGTGAGTTCAAGCACCCGCTCCAGCTCATTGCCATCGGCCTTGACCAGATGGTGGGCGCCGCACTCCTTGGCCAACTGCAGGGCGGTGTCAGAGCGGTCGACGATGATGATTTCGGCCGCACAAAGTGCCGCCAGCACCTGGATGCCGATATGGCCCAGGCCGCCGGCGCCGATCACCACCGCGTACTCGCCCGGCAGCAGGTGGCGCGAGGCTTTTTTGGCCGCACGGTAGGCCGTGAGCCCGGCGTCGGTGAAGGGTGCCACATCCTTGGGCGCCAGGGTCTTGGGCAATTTGATCAGCGAGCGCTGGCCGGTGCGCAGGTACTCGGCGTAACCACCATCGGCATTGATGCCGGGGAAACGGCTCTCCTCGGCATGCATGTCGTCGCCGCGACGGCATGCCAGACAGTGGCCGCTGGTCACCAGCGGGTGGCAGATCACGGCGTCGCCGATCTTCACGCCGGTCACTGCCGAGCCCATCGCTTCAACCCAGCCGGCGTTTTCATGGCCCATGATGTACGGCAGCTTGATCTCAACCGTGTTGCGCCAGATGCCCTCGACCACATGCAGGTCGGTACGGCAGACGCCGGCCCCGCCGATGCGCACGATGACGTCGGTCGGGCTCTCGATCTTCGGATCGGGCACGTCTTCATAGCTGACGAACGCGTCACTGCTCAGCGTCTCGTCATAGCGGTGCAGTACTGCGGCTTTCATGGCTTTTCTCCAGGGGATACAGATGGCGTTGGCAGCGGCTTGGCCAGCCGCGTGTCCAGACAGCTGTGTATGCAACACATGTGCCTTATCGGGTTTGGCTTTGAGATTTGTCTCAAGCCCTTGATTTGGCTAACTAAAGTTATTGCCACTGCGGTTTTCCCGCAGCGTGTAACAACCCCCGGGTGTCGTGAAATCGGACGTTGACCTAGCTTGGGTCGGCGTGTCCCGAAACGCAGGCTGGCCCCGGGATTGCCCTTGCGCCCGTTTTCAGCGCTGTCACTCCAGCGCCACGAAAAGTTCATAAACTTGTTTCATGAATAATTCAACCAGCCCCAGTGGTGGGCAACTCGCGCTGCTCAACCGAGAGCGCGCGATCCTGGAGTTCAACCGCCGGGTGCTGGCCCAGGCCCGTCGGGCCGACGTGCCCCTGCTCGAGCAGCTGCGCTACATCACCATCGTCTCGTCGAACATGGACGAGTTTTTCGAGGTGCGTTTCGCCGACGCCATCGACGCGATGCGCGAGGCCACCGGCGACGACGACCCGCAGCGCGACGAGCTTCGCCAGGTGGCCGCCGAGGCCCATGGCCTGATCGACGCGATGTACGCGGTGTTCAACGACGAGGTGATGCCGGCGCTGCAACGCCATGGCATCGTCATCATCAACCACGCCGAGCGCAGCGACGCGCAGCGCGCCTGGGTGGCCAGCTTCTTCGCCCGAGAGGTGCAACCGCTGCTGCTGCCGGTGGGGCTGGACCCGGCCCATCCCTTCCCGCTGGTGGCCAACAAGAGCCTGAACTTCATCGTCAAGCTGGGTGGCCAGGACGCCTTCGGCCGCGAGAACTCGATTGCCATCGTCAAGGTTCCGCGCGCGCTGCCGCGGGTGATCCAGCTGCCGCCGTCGGTCTGCGACAAAGGCACCCAGGCCTTTGTGCTGCTGACCAGCGTGGTCCGCGCCCACCTGCAAGATCTGTTTGGTGGCCGGCCGGTCGAGTCGTTTTCGCAGTTCCGCGTTACCCGCGATTCCGACCTGGAAGTCGACGACGAGGATGCCGGCAACCTGCGCCAGGCACTGCGCGCTGGCCTGAGCACGCGGCACTTCGGCGAGGCCATCCGGCTGGAGGTGGTGGCCAGCTGCCCCGAGCCGCTGTGGCGTTTTTTGCTCGACCAGTTCAGCCTGCCCGAGGCCGCGCTGTACCTCGTCAACGGCCCGGTCAACCTGGTGCGCTTGGCCCAGCTGATCGACCAGGCCGACGCGCCGGCACTGCGCTTTGCGCCGCTGATTCCCAGCTGGCCCGAGGCCGACCTGCCGCGTGGCAGCTCGATCCTGGCCCGGCTGCGCCAGGGCGACGTGCTGCTGCACCATCCGTTCCAAAGCTTCGACCCGGTGGTCGAGTTTCTGCGCGAGGCGGTGTTCGACCCGGCGGTGCTGGTGATCAAGCAGACCATCTACCGCACCGGCAGCAAATCGGTGCTGATGGAGTTGCTGCTCGAAGCCGCGCGCCGCGGCAAAGACGTGACGGTGGTGGTCGAGCTGAAGGCCCGCTTCGACGAAGAGGCCAACATCAACTGGGCCGAGCGGCTGGAGGCGGTGGGTGCGCAGGTGGTCTACGGCATCGTTGGCTTCAAGACCCATGCCAAGCTGATGCTGATCACCCGCCGCGAGACCAACCGCCGCGGCCAGACCGTGCTGCGCCGCTACGCCCACTTGTCCACCGGCAACTACAACCCCGGCACTGCGCGGCTTTACACCGACCTCGGCATGCTGACTGCCGACGAATCGATCGCCGCCGACGCCGACGCGGTGTTCCACCAACTCGCCAGCCTGACCAAGGTGCGCACCCCCCGCCACCTGCTGACCGCGCCGTTTGCACTGCACCGGCGCCTGGTGGCCCACATCGCGCAGGTGACCGACTCGGCGCGCGCTGGCCGGCCGGCCCGCATCGTCGTCAAGATCAATTCGCTGACCGAGCCGGCGATGATCGCCGCGCTGGTGCAAGCGGCCCAGGCCGGCGCCGAAGTCGACCTGATCGTGCGCGGTGCCTGCATGCTGCCGCCGGGCATTGCCGGCGTGACCGACCGCATCCGCGTGCGCTCGGTGGTCGGCCGCTTCCTCGAGCACACCCGGGTGATGTATTTCCGCTGGGGTGAGGCCGACAGCCAGGAGGCGCTGTACCTGTCGAGTGCCGACTGGATGGGCCGCAACATGTTTCGACGCATCGAGATCGCCTGGCCGGTGCGCGACGCCGCGCTGCGCCAGCGGGTGATCGATGAATGCCTAGTGCCCTACCTGCACGACCAGCGCGACGCCTGGACCCAAGCCAGCGACGGCAGCTACCTGCGGCTGGCTGATACCGGCCTCAGCGCCCAGGCCGCGCTGGCCGCCCGCTACATGAGCCGGGTATGACCAAAAGCCCGACGAAGACCCCGCCGAA
>JAYVDE010000629.1:0-3166 GCA_043749575.1 Burkholderiaceae bacterium
GCGCCAGCCGCGCCAGCAGGGCCAGCCGCGGGCCCAGCTCGGCCATTACCCGCCCGACCTGGGCACGGCTGTAGCGCGGGTGCAGCGCCGACAGCTTGATCGAGATGCCCGGGCCTTCGTAGATGCCACGCCCGGCCGCGGCCTGGCCGATGGCGTGGATGGCTTGCTCGTAGGCCGACAGGTAGCGCGCCGCGTCGGCCGCGGTCAGCGCGGCCTCGCCCAGCATGTCGTACGAGTAGCGGAAGCCGGCGGCCTCGCGCGGCCGGGCGTTGGCCAGCGCCTGGGTGATGGTCTCGCCGGTGACGAACTGCTCGCCCATCATGCGCAGGGCCATGTCAACGCCCTTGCGCACCAGCGGCTCGCCGCCGCGGCCGATGAGGCGGCGCAGCGCCGCGCTCAAGCCCGTGTCGCTGTGGCTGGCCACCAGCCGGCCAGTCAGCAGCAAACCCCAGGTGGCGGCGTTGACAAACAACGAGGGGCTGCGCCCCAGGTGCTGGTCCCAGTGGCCGTGGCTGATCTTGTCGCGGATCAGCGCGTCGCGGGTCGCCGCATCGGGGATGCGCAGCAGCGCCTCGGCCAGACACATCAGCGCCACGCCTTCCTGCGACGACAGCGCAAATTCCTGCAGCAGCCCCTGCACCAAGCCGGCCCGGCCACGCGCGCGCGCCCGCTCACGCACCCCGCGGGCGATGCGCAGCGCCAGCGTCTGCGTTTGCGCGGCCTGCGCTGGGCTCAGGCGGGCGCCGGTCAGCAGGCCGGGCAGCAACTCAGACTCGGCGCGCCGGGTGGCCGCGCTGATCGCCGCGCGCAGCGGCGAGGCCATCAGCATCGGCGTGAACATCGGCGTCAACGTCGGCGTCAACGGCGGCGGCATCGATAGCGGCAACGGCAGCGGCAACGGCAACGAGGTCGATGTCGAGATCGAGGTGGGTTGGTCCATGGTGGGGCCTGCGGGGTGGTGGCGAGGCCAGTGTGCGGCAAGGCGAACCGGATACTCAACGGTTCCGGCGCGCTTTCAGCCTGGGTTGTGCCGCCTGATGGCGTCAGGCGAGCTGGCTGGAGGCTGGTTCGGCGCGCTTGGCCGCAGCCGAAACCAATCCCACACCCGCACCCGGCGCCAGGTTCAGTACGCCGAACAGGTTTTTCGGGTTCGACACCTGCGGCACCAGCTGCACCACGTCGCCCAGCCCCAACTCGGCCGCCGCGTTGCCCAGCCAGGTCAGCGCCGCAAAGTCTTCCAGCGCGAAGCCCACCGAATCGAACACCGTCACCTGCGCGGCACTGGTGCGGCCGGGCGTCTGGCCGGCCAGCACGCGCCAAAACTCGGTGACGGCGAAGTCGGCCGGCCTCTGCTGCACCTCGCCTTCGATGCGGGTCTGCGGCTCGAACTCGACGAACACGCTGGCGGCGGCCAGCACGCCGCGGTGCAGCTCGGTCTTGCCCGGGCAATCACCGCCCACCGCGTTGAAATGCATGCCGGGCTCGACCATCTCGGGCGTGATGATGGCCGCAAAGGTCTTGTCGGCGGTGAGCGTGGTGACGATGTCTGCGCCGCGCACCGCCTCGGCGGTGCTGGCGCAGACCCTCAGCGTCAGACCGTGGCCCACCAGGTTGGCCGCCAGCTTGGCCGACGCGCCCGGGTCGAGGTCGAACAGGCGCAGTTCGGTGATGCCGACCAGGTCGCGCAAGGCCAGCGCCTGGAACTCGCTCTGCGCGCCGTTGCCGATCAAGGCCATGCGCCGGCTGCCGGGCCGGGCCAGCCGCCGCGCCACCAACGCGGATGTGGCGGCGGTGCGGATGGCGGCGGTGATGGTCAGTTCCGACAGCAGCCGCGGTGCACCGGTGGCCAGATCGGCCAGCACGCCGAAGGCCATCACCGTGGGCAGGCCGGCGCGGGTGTTCCCCGGGTGGCCGTTGACATACTTGAAGGCGAAGCGCTGCGCATCGGCAATCGGCATCAGCTCAATCACCCCCTGCGCGCTATGGCCGGCCACACGGGCGCTCGTGTCGAAGTCGTGCCAGCGCAAAAAGTCTTGCTCAATGCGCGCGGCAATGCCGGCGATACACACCGACAAGCCCTTGCGCTGCACCAGGCGGACCATGTCCGGGGCGCTGAGGTAGGCCGTGGTGGGGTAAGGCAGAGCGGTCATGGGGCGGTGGCGGCTGGCTCGGATGGCCAAAGTCTCGACCGCCTTGCAGCCAGGCGGAAGTCGCAAGATCGCAGCGCTTTCGCCCTTCGGCTGCCGCAGTGGCAGCCTTGATTGCCAAAACGGCAAGGTCACCCGACGGCTACCCGCAAGGCGCCCGACTGCAACTGATGCAGTCCTTGGGGTCGGCTACGACCCGTTGAATGTCGACGGCACCTCCGCAGTGCGTCATTCGTAGCGGCCGACTCCGGTCGAAGGGGTTTACCCAGTTGATTAGCCCGCTTTTGGGTCCTGCGAAACCCTGGCGCAGCCGATCCCCGCAGCCCTGGGCGCCCCCGAGTTCGAAGTTTGCCCCGCTGAAGCGGCGGGTTCTCCTGCAAAAACAAGCACTTGCGCTTGATCCGCAGATGTCCTGTGGTGGCACGTTTTGAACGTTCAAGAATCCCATTTCATTGGTGATGTCTTGTAAAACCGTGGCGGCATGTTTGTGAAGGTCACTTCATCCGGTCCACGCCGCTACGTCGAACTGGTCGAGTCCTATCGCGACGATGCCGGGCGCGTGAAGAAGCGCACTGTCGCCGTTGGCAGTCCTGCACATCGCTCTTGCGCCCGGGCACGTATTTCATCTGCCTGGCATCGACCAGCCAAGCCTTCAACCCGCGCTGCTCGAGCACCTCGTACCCCCGGGATTCAGTAAACCCCCGTGGATTCCAGTGCCACGGTGTCCACGCCGCACGCGATCAGCCAGTCGGCCATGGCGTTGAGGTCATCGATCATGGCGCCGAACTCGCGCACCGGGTCATCCGTGGCTTGCCGGGGCATTGCCATCCAGTGGCTCGATCCTCCAACGTCGATCCCCGCCGCGTTGGGAAACACCACACTTTCATCTCGTACGCGCATCGCCATCGCCCGCTCCAAGACAGTCAAGGAATGGCAGCGCCATGGGAGTCGTCGAATTCGACTCAATCTCATGAACGGGATGCACATCACTGTGCTCACCACTGTCGCCGACGATCCCC
>JAYVDE010000630.1:0-8639 GCA_043749575.1 Burkholderiaceae bacterium
CGGCGCGGCGGTTTTGCGGGCGGCGCCGCGCTGGGCCTCGCGCACCGCCGCCAACAGCGCCTCGCGCTCGTCGTCGCTGCCCAGCGAAAAGTCTTCCCACCACTCGGCCAGCTCGACCGGCGCTTCGCCAATGTCGGCGCGCAGGCGCAGGAAGTCGAAGCCGGCACGAAAGCGCACCGCCTCGATCATCGACAGCGCGGTGTTGGCCTGCCGGCGCTCGAAGCGCGGCTGCATCATCCAGATCTCGCGCATGTCGGCGCCCAGCTTACCGCGGCCCGAGATGTCGCCGATGCGGGCGTCGAACACCGCGTCCACTGCCTGCTGCAGCGCCGGCACCGTGTGCTCGCCGGCCTCTTGCCGTTGGCGCCAGCCGGCCAGCACGTCGTGCCACAGCAAACAGGCCAGCAGGAAGCTGGGCGCCACCGGCTTGCCCTCGCCCACCCGGCGGTCGGTGTCGGCCAGGGCCTGGCGGATGAACGCCTGTTTTTGCGCAAGACCTTGCGGCGTGCCGCGCGACTCGTCGTAGGCCGCGTCCAGCACCGGGAAGATGCTGCGGTGCAGGTTCTGGCGTTGCAGCGCCTCGATGCTGGCCAGCGCATGGCCGGTCTGCAGCAGCTTGATCATCTCGTCGAACAGGCGCGAGATCGGCACGTTGGCCAGCAGCGGCGCCAGCGACTGGATCGGCGCGCCGGTCTTTTTCTCGAACGCGAAGCCCAGCTTGGCGGCAAAACGCACGGCGCGCACGATGCGCACCGGGTCTTCGCGGTAGCGGGTGGCCGGGTCGCCGATCAGGCGCAGCAGCTTGGCCTTCACGTCGGCGATGCCGCCGTGGTAGTCGACCACCACTTGCGAGGCCGGGTCGTAGTACATCGCGTTGACGGTGAAGTCGCGGCGCGCGGCGTCCTCGATCTGCGGCCCCCAGACGTTGTCGCGCAGCACCCGGCCGCTGGCGTCCACCGCGTGGGCCGAGCCGGCCAGCGCGGCCTTGCTGGTCTTTTCGTTGCCCGCGACCTGCGTCGCCTCAGCGCTATCCATGTAGGCGCGGAAGGTCGAGACCTCGATCACCTCGTGGTCGCGGCCGCGGCCGTGGATCACGTGCACGATGCGGAACCGCCGGCCGATGATGAAGGCGCGGCGGAACAGCGCCTTCACCTGCTCGGGCGTGGCGTCGGTGGCGACGTCGAAATCCTTGGGCCGCAGGCCGACCAGCAGGTCGCGCACCGCGCCGCCGACCACGTAGGCCTCGTGGCCGGCTTGCTGCAGCGTGCGCACCACCTTGACGGCACGCTCGTCGACCAGGTCGGGGTTGATGCCATGTTCAGATACCGGCACCTCGACCCGCTTGCCGGCGGGGAAACGTGGCGGCGGCGGGGCGGCAGCGGCGACAGCGGCCACCTGGGCGGCCGGTGCGCCTGCGGCGGCGGCGGCCTTGCCGAGCAGCCGGCTGATGAATTTCTTGATCATGCGAACAACCTCAGGATGCGCCAGCCGCGTTCTCGGGCGATCGCCTCGAGCGCCGGGCTGGGATTGGTGGCGACCGGCTCGCTGACGATCTCGAGCAGCGGCAGGTCGTTGGTGGAATCGCTGTAGAACACGCTGTGCTCGAAACCCTCCAGCGTGTGGCCCAGGCCGTGCAACCACTGCTGCACCCGGTCTATCTTGCCCTCGCGGAACGAGGGCACGCCGGCGATCTGGCCGGTGGCCCGGCCGCTGGCGTCACGTTGCAGTTCAACCGCCAGCAGGTGCTCGATGCCAAACGCCTCGGCGATCGGCCGGGTGACGAACTCGTTGGTGGCCGTGACGATGGCGACCAGGTCGCCGGCAGCGCGGTGGCGCTGCAGCAACTCGAACGCCGCCGGCTGCAGCTGCGGCTGAATCACCTCGGCAATGAAGCGGCGGCTGGCAGCCTGCTGGTCTGCCGGCGGGCGCTGGCGCCAGGCCTGGGTGCTGAAATCGACGTAGGCCGCCAAGTCCAGCGTACCGGCCAGGTACTGGCGGTAAAAATCGTCGTTGCGCTGACGGTACAGCTCGGCGTTGACCCAGCCCAGCGTGATCATGAATTCGCCGAAAGCGTGGTCGGAGTCGCCGGGGATCAGCGTGCCGTCGAGGTCAAAAAGCGCCAGGTTCATGCGGGATGGTCGGCTTCAGACAGCATTTTTTTCAACAAAGGCACTGTCACCGAGCGCTGCTCGGCCAGCGCAAAACCGTCCAGCCGGTCGAGCAGCGCCATCAAATGGCCCAGGTCACGGCGAAAGCGGGTCAGCAGGTAGTCCATCACCTCGTCGGACAAAAAGATGCCGCGGCGGTCGGCCTCGCGGCGCAGCGCGGCGCGGGTTTCGCCCTCGGCCAGCGGCTGCAGCGCGAAGACATGGCCCCAGCCGAGGCGGCTGCGCAAGTCATCGCGCAGCACCAGGTCAACCGGTGGCAGGCGACCGGCCGCCGCCCACTGCACGCCGTGGCTACCGGCCTCGACAAACAGCGCGAACGCGGCCTGCTGGTGCGCAGCATCCAGCGCATCGCAGCGGTCGACCACGACCAGGCTCCAAGCGTCGTCCAGCACCCAGGGCAGCGCATCGGCGGCGTCGAACCAGCCCACCCGCTCACCCTCGGCCTGGCGTTGCACGGCCAGGGCGCGCAGCAGCCGGGTCTTGCCGGTGCCGACATCACCCCACAGGTACACCGGCGCCGAGGCACCCGCGGCCAGCGCCAGGCTGCGCAGATGCTGCACCGCCGCGGCGTTGCGGCCGACCACCAGGCTGTCGAAGCCTTCGGCCGGCGGCGGCGTGATCGGCAGCGGGATCTGCTTCATGCCACCCGCCGCGCCAGGCCGGCTGCCCATCGGCCACGCCGCCGCGCTGCAGGCAACTGCAGGTGCGGGTGCGGGGCATCGTTCATGGTGGGTGGGACGGGTGTGAGGGTCATCGGCGCGGGCGACGGCACAGCCCCGGTGACGGTCGGGCTGGCGGCCAGACGGGCGTGCTTGGCGCCGGCCGCAGCCCCGGGGGCCGGCCCATGGTGCTGCAAGGGCAGCACATTGTAGGAGCCGCCCTCAATGCAGCCGAGGGGCGCCGCCGCGCCGCAGTTCGGCCAGCCGCTCGTGCAGCGCCCGCGCGTCGTCGGCCTGCGGCCTGGCGGCCAGGTAAGCAGCCAGGTCGTCGGCGGCCTCGGCGGGCCGGCCCAGTACAGCCCAGGTCAGACCCCGGTCGCGGCGCTCTTCCACCGCATCGGGCAGCAACAGCACCAGCCGCTGCAACACCGCCAACAGGCGCGGCCAGTCTTCGGCGGCGCGGTGAATTTCTTTCAGGTTGTGCAGCAAGCGCGCCAGCACATCACGCGGCGGCGCGATCTGCAGAAACAAGCCCAGCGGCGCCTCGAAGTCGCCCGCCAGCCCTTGGCGGGCGCGGAACGGCGCCAGGCGCTCGTCGAGCTCGTCGCGCGACAGCGAACGGCCGTTGAACGGGTCGATCACCACCTCGCCCTCCGGCATGCGCAGCTTGACCAGGAAATGACCCGGGAACGCCACGCCGTCGGCCTGCAAGCCCAGTTGCCCGGCCATCTCGATGTAGATCAGCGCCAGCGTGATAGGGATGCCACGCCGGCTGGTCAGCACCTCGTGCAGGTAGCTGTTGCGGCGGTCGTAGTAGTCGTTGACGTTGCCGGCAAAACCCAGCTCGACAAAGAAATACTGGTTCAGCGCCCGCAGCCGGCGCAGCGCAGGCGCATCGTCCGGCAGCCGGGCGCGCAAGCGTGCCGCCAGGCGGTCGATCTCGCCGACGATGGCCTGCGGATCGAGCGTGGGCTGCTCGTCCTGGCCGACACAGATGGCCGCCTCGACCAGCGCAAAGCCAGCGTCTTCGGCCACCAGGGATGCGAAATAGTCCAGCGCACTGGACGCCCGAAGCTTCAGGTGCTTCATGCGGCAGCAGTCTAGGCTCTGCTCAAGAAGCTGCGAAGCTGCAGCCCCTGCAGCTTCAGCACGCCGAAATACACCGCTGCCGACAGCGCCAGCGCCAGCGCCATCACCACGGCGCGTTGGCCCTCGTAGCGGCCCAGCGCCAGCCAGTCCACTTGGCGGGTCATCGCGAACATCAAGCCACCCATCGCCGTGCTCGCCACCACCACCTTCAGCGCAAAGCCGGCCCAACCGGGCGACGCTGAATAGTGGCCGCGTCGCCGCAGGCCCCATATCAGGATCGCCGCGTTGGCATTGGCGGCCAGGCCGATCGACAGCGCCAGCGCGGCCACGCCCATGCCGGCGCCGCCGATCAACGCGGCGTTGAGCAGCTGGGTGAACACCAGCGCGACGATGGCCACGCGCATCGGCGTGACCATGTCTTGCTGGGCGTAATAGGCCGGCGCGGCGACCTTGACGCCGACCAGGCCGATCACGCCGGCACCGTAGCCCATCACCGCCAGCGTGGTCATGGCCACCGCCTGCTCATCAAACGCGCCGCGGTGGAACAGCACCGCCACCATCGGCTGGCCGAACACCAGCAGCGCCACCGCGCAGGGCAGCGCCAGCAACAGCACCAGGCGCAGGCCCCAGTCGAGCAGGCCCGA
The DNA here is from genome assembly GCA_043749575.1 of Burkholderiaceae bacterium. Classification (GTDB taxonomy): domain Bacteria; phylum Pseudomonadota; class Gammaproteobacteria; order Burkholderiales; family Burkholderiaceae_C; genus Pseudaquabacterium. The sequence continues at coordinate 4,561 of JAYVDE010000630.1, forward strand.
ATAAGCCGCCGCATCACCACGGGCCTGCGCCGCCGACAGTTGCGGCGTCAGCACCACGCTCAGCGCCACCCCCAGCAGCGCGGTCGGCAGCTCCATCAAGCGGTCGGCGTAGACCAGCGTGGACACCGCGCCGGTGCCCAGATGGCTGGCGATCTGCGAATTGATCATCAGCGAGATCTGCGCCACCGACACGCCCAGCAGCGCCGGCGCCATATTGGCCAGGATGCGGCGCACGCCCGGGTGGCGCCAGGCCGCCAGCAGGCGCGTCCAGGTCACGCCCAAGCGCGGCAGCATGCCGATACGCGCCAGTGCGGGCCCCTGAATGCCCAACTGCAGCACACCACCGACCACCACCCCGACCGCCAGCGCCAGGATCGGCTCGCTGCCGCGATCACGGAACACCGGCACCAGCCACAGCGACGCGCCGATCACGCTGAGGTTCAGCAGCACCGGCGTGAAGGCGGGAACGGCAAAGCGCCGCCAGGTGTTGAGCACGCCCGAGGCCAGCGCCACCATCGACATGAAGCCGATGTAGGGGAACATCCAGCGGGTCATTTGCACCGCGCTGTCTTCGGTGGCCGCATCGAAGCCCGAGGCCAGCAGCCAGACCAGCGCCGGTGCCGCCGCGATGCCGACCACACAGGTGAGCACCAGCGCCCAGGCCAGCACGGTGGCCACCGCGTCGACCAGATGGCGGGTCGCCTCGTCGCCCTCGGCTTCGCGGGTGGCGGCCAGCAAGGGCACAAAGGCCTGCGAAAACGCGCCTTCGGCAAACAGCCGCCGCAGCAGGTTGGGGATGCGGAAGGCGATCTGGAACGCGTCCATCGCCGCCGAGGTGCCGAACAGCGCGGCGCCGATCTGCTCGCGCACCAGGCCGGTGATGCGAGACAGCAAGGTGAGCGCAGAAACCGAGAAAGCGGCCTTGAAGAGATTCATGCGGGCGCCACGGAGGCGGGTCGAGGCCGGGATGGGACCGGGTGGGTTTGCCGGTGGCTGGGCCGGTGGGCGTGCGGGTGCTTGTCCAGTTCGGTGATCGGTCAGGCGCCAGGCGGGCGGGACGCAGCGCCGCGAATGGCCAAGCCGCATTATAGGAACCGGCTCTCAGCCCCTTTGCCGGCCAGATGAGTGGATGCTATACTCGTGGGCTCTGCCGTTCTGGCACCAGTTTCAGGCATGCGCCGAAGTCCAAAGCACGCGCCGATATCCAAGGCATACGCCGGACAGCAGGCGTTACCCGGATTCCAGGCATGAGCCCGATTCCAGGCATGAGCCCGATTCCAGGCACTGGCCCAGTTTCAGGCGTTACTCCCATTCCAGGCACCAGCCCTATTTCAGGATCCGCACGACCATGGCCACCGCATCCAAAGCCAAGAAGAAAACCGTCCGCCTGGCATCGGGCCGCAAGCGCGCCCGCCAAGACGTCAAGCTGAACGCCGCCAACACGGCGCTGCGCTCGCAGTTCCGCACCGTCGTCAAGAACGTGCAGAAGGCCTTGGACAAGGTTGCCACCGGCGGCGACAAGGCCGCTCCGGCCGAACTGTTCAAGGTCGCCCAAAGCGTGATCGACTCGATCGCCGACAAGGGCATCTTCCACAAGAACAAGGCTGCTCGCCACAAGAGCCGCTTGTCGGCCAAGATCAAGGCCTTGACAGCAGCATCCAGCGCCGCAGCCTGAGCGGGTTGAGCGGCATTGAAAAAGCCCGCTTAGGCGGGCTTTTTGCATTCCGGGCTGCTGGTTTTCAGGCCGCCGGCTCGCCCGGTGGCGGGGTGGGTGGCAACGCCCGTTTTGGAAGCTCCGGCAGCAGGCAGGCCTCGACGACCTGCAGTTCGTTGTCGCGCGCGAAGTTCATGACAAAGTCCCAGGCCATCGGCTCCAGGTCGCGCAAGGCCTCGTTGACGATCACGCACTTGATGCCGTCGATCACCCGCGGCACACAGTACGGCGAGTAACCGATGTGGGCGCCGATGCCGCCACCGGCAGCGCCGCCACTGCGCGGGCGAAAGCCCGACAGCGCACCGGCCAGGCGTTCCGACCAATCGCTGGGCCGGAAGGTGCGCCCAGCCAGCGTGATGCCCTGAATAAAAAACTCACGCGGTTTGGCAACAATCGACATGCGGACCGATGGCGGAGTGAACGGGGGCCAGGCTGAAGGAAACGGGATCGGCAGCTTGACCGGCCGCAAACAGCGCCGCCCTGCCGCCGTTTCTTCTACTGGAAAACCCGCTATTGTGCCGTGAAAGTGCTGCACTGCAGCAAACATGGCGCCCCCAGAAGGCGGGTCGATTCGGCTTTATCGGCAGGACGGGGGCCTCGCTTTAGAATCCAGCCACCGCGCCGGTGTGCGCCGCCCGGAGGCGCCCGACAGGGAAGCCCGGTTGACGGAACGCCGGCTTTTCTATTGTTCGACCGCCTTTTCGGAGCGCCCTGCGATGACCTCCCATGTGATGAACACCTATGGCCGGCTGCCCTTTGCGCTGTCGCATGGCCGAGGCTGCCGCGTCTGGGACACCGAAGGCCGCGAGTACCTCGACGGCCTGGGCGGCATCGCCGTCAACACCTTGGGCCATGCGCACCCCAAGCTGGTGCCGGCACTGCAGGACCAGATCGCCAAGCTGATCCACTGCAGCAACTACTACGCCGCGCCGATGCAGGAAGCACTGGCCGCCAAGCTGTGCGAGCTGTCGGGGCTGGACGCGGTGTTCTTCTGCTCGACCGGGCTGGAAGCCAACGAGGGCGCGCTGAAGATCGCGCGCAAGTTCGGCCATGACAAGGGCATTGACCGGCCCGAGGTCATCGTCTACGACAAGGCCTTCCACGGCCGCTCGATCGCCACGCTGTCGGCCACCGGCAACCCCAAGGTGCAGGCCGGTTTCGGGCCGCTGGTCGAGGGTTTTGTCCGTTTGCCGCTGAACGACTTGGCGGTGGTACGTGCCGCCGTCCAGGCCAACCCGAACATCGTCGCGATCTTTCTGGAGACCATCCAGGGTGAAGGCGGCATCAACCCGACCCACTGGGACGTGCTGCGCGGCCTGCGCCAGCTCTGCGACGAGCACGACCTGCTGCTGATGCTCGACGAGGTGCAGTGCGGCATCGGCCGCACCGGCAAGTGGTTTGCACACCAGTGGGCCGACGTCTTGCCCGATGTCATGCCGCTGGCCAAGGGCCTGGGCTCGGGGGTGCCGATCGGCGCCATCGTGGCCGGCCCGCGCGCCAAAAACGTGTTGCAGCCCGGCAACCACGGCAGCACCTTCGGCGGCAACCCGCTGGCCATGCGCGCGGGCATCGAAACCCTGCGCATCATGGAAGAAGACGGCCTGATGGCCAATGCCGCGGCCCAGGGCGCGCGCATCCGCGCCGGCATCACCGAGGGTTTGAAGGGGCTGGCGGGCTTGAAGGACATCCGCGGCCAGGGGCTGATGATCGGCATCGAGCTCGACCGGCCCTGCAACGAGCTGCTGCTGAAGGCGGCCAATGCCGGGCTGCTGTTGTCGATCACCGCTGACAGCGTGATCCGGCTGCTGCCGCCGCTGATCTTGAGCGCTGCCGAGGCCGACGAGATCGTCGCCATCCTGGTGCCGCTGGTGCGCGATTTTCTGTCCGTCACAGCTGCGGCTGCGTAATAGCCGCAATAGCATTACCGCGACATGAAGCCGGGGAACAGCCTGATGAAGCACTACCTGCAGTTCAAGGATCTCCGCGCCGAGGAATACGCCTATCTGTTCGAGCGCACCCGGTTGATCAAGACGCGCTTCAAAAACTACGAGCGCTACACCCCGCTGGCCGACCGCACGCTGGCGATGATCTTCGAGAAGGCCAGCACCCGCACCCGGGTCAGCTTCGAAGCCGGCATGTACCAGATGGGCGGCTCGGTGGTGCACCTGACCACCGGCGACAGCCAGCTGGGCCGGGCCGAGCCGATCGAGGATTCGGCGCGGGTCATCAGCCGGATGGTCGACCTGGTGCTGATCCGCACCTACGAGCACACCAAGATCGAGCGCTTCGCGGCGCATTCGCGGGTGCCGGTGATCAACGGCCTGACCAACGAGTTCCACCCCTGCCAGATCCTGGCCGACATCTT
>JAYVDE010000631.1:0-3163 GCA_043749575.1 Burkholderiaceae bacterium
CCCGCCCGAGCCGTTGATCCAGACCAGATGGTCCAGCCCCAGCGAGCGGAAGAAGGGCTTGAAGCTGCCGTGGCCGTTCCAGCTGTCGAGCAGCGGCGCGTAGCCCTGGCGCAGCCGCGAGGCCAGCGGGCCGGCGGCCACCGGCACCGGCGACTGCTGCACCGCGGTCTCGATGCGGCGGGCGATCTGCGCCAACTCGTCGGCGGTGGCGGCACGGCCGACGGGCTGGTCAGCATCGACCAGCGGCGCCGGCACGGCGGCCGGCAAGGGTCGGTCAACGGCGCCAGGCTGGATCGCTTCGCCCGCCGAGCCCGGCTCCATCACCAGCCCCAGCGCCTGCTCGATGAACAGCCGCTCGTCGATCAGCAAGTCGGCCGAGGCCTGGTAGGCCGCCGATGGGAAACCGATCGCCAGCACCGAGGTGCGGCGGTCGTAGCGGCGCAGCTTGCGCAGCACCGGGGTGAAGTCGGCGTCGGCCGACAACACGATGAACTCGTCGTAGCGGGTCTCGTGCTGCAGCAGCTCGATGATGTCGAGCACCATGTGGATGTCGGTGCTGGTCTTGCCCTGGGCGGTGACCGGCGGGCAGTCGACGATCTCGAAGCCGGCCCGCAGGAAGGCGTGGCGGTAGCCCTGGTACCAGTTGGGGTTGAGGTAGCAGCGCCGCACCAGCAAGCGCCGCCGGGCGGCCAGGTCGTGGTGGCCGTCGGGGATCTCGAGCGATTCGATCAGCCAGCGAATCCACTCGATCGGCTGGCGGGCGAAGCGCTCGGCCGCCGCCGGGTTCAGCGCGCGCAGTTGGGTGTAGACATTGTCGAAATCGACGAACAGGGCACTCTTCATGGTGGCGGGGGCGGTCGCTGGGTCAGGTCAGTTCAGGTCAGGGCGGGTCAGGTCAGGTCGGGCCGGCGCAGTATGGCGCAGGCGCTGGCCGGCGACGGATTGGGCCGGCAGGTGCGTGTTGCGGTACTCGCCCGGTGCCACGCCAGTCCATTTTTTGAAGGCGCGGTGGAAGGTGCTGGGCTCCGAAAAACCCAGCCGCTGCGCAATGTCGACCAGCGTCAGCTCGGGCCGCGACAAGTGGTCGATCGCGGTGTCGCGGCGCAGCGCATCTTTCAGCGCCTGGTAGCCGTGGCCCTCGTCGTGCAGGCGGCGGCGCAGGGTTTGCGGTGTCATGGCCATCAGCGCGCTGACGGCCTCCAGCGACGGCAGTTCGCTGTCGAGCCGGCGGCTCAGCAGGCGGCGGATGCGCTCGGACACGCTGCTGGTGTCGCGGTAGCGAATCAGCAGGTTGGCCGGCGCCTGGGCCAGAAACTCGCGCAGGCTCTGCGGGTTCTGCACCACCGGCAAGGCCAGCCAGCGCGCCTCGAAGCTGAAGCCAATGTGGGCGGCGCCATGCTGGATCGGCGCCTGGTAGACCCGCGAGCTGTCGCTGCCGGGGCCGCGCTCGGGGTGGCCGGGGTAGTCGACCGCCAGCACCGGCACACGCCGCGCCACCAGCCACGACGCCAGACCGAAGCAGAACAGCAGAAAAGCCTTTTGCGCATAGTCGACACCGGCGTCCGGTGGGCCGCGGCGCACCAGCTGCACGCGGGCCTGATCACCCTGCAGCAGCAGGCGCGGCACGAAGTCATCGAGTTGGCCGTGGAAGTGGCGCAAGCCCTGGCGCAACGCCGCTTCGAGCGTGTCGGCCCGCATCCCTTGCGCCGCGCACTGGCCGAAGCTGCCCAAGCGCAGCGGCCGCGGGCACAGGCCCCAGAGCTCGTCGCGGGTGCAGCGGCGCAGCGCCCGGATCAGCAGCGCGTACTGCGCCAGCGACACCCGGGCCAGTGGCGACTCGAGCAGTGCGACCGGGATGCCGGCGCGCTGCAACAGCGGCAGGGTGTCGTGGCCCAGCCGGCGCGCACCCTGCAAGATCTGCCGCACCTGGCTGATGGCCACGGTGTGCTGGGTCACGGACATCGGCGGGGCGGCGGGCGGCACATGCCGCCATCCTACGCAAGCCGGCAGCGGTGCCGCCCGCGGCCGGAAATTCGCCGCTGTTCGGGCTACTTCCGGCCGGGCCGTGCGGTACAAACCACGCCATGATGAATTCGCTGACCCGCCGGCCCCTGCGTGCCCTTGGCCTGACGCTGCTGACCGTGGCCGCGCTCAGCGCCTGTGGTGGCGGTGGTGCCAGTGTGGCTGACAGCCTCGACGCCGCCGCCGCGGCGCTGCCCAGCCAGGCGGTGGCCGCCGCCACCATCGCCCGGGCCGCTGAGACTGGCGTCGGCATGGCCAGCGGCCTCAGCACGGACATGACCGTGGTCGCCGCTGCCAGCACAGCGACCACCACCGCCACCACCACCGCCACCACCACGCCGGCAGCCGCTGCCGTGCTGCAGCCGCCCGCCCTGCCCCGCACCGGCCTGGTGCCGGCCGACCTGGCCGTGCTGTACGCCGATGGCGATGCGACCAGCGAGGCCATCGCCCGCGCCTACCAGCGCGCCCGCGGCATCCCCGAGGCCAACCTGGTGCGGGTGGTGGTGCCGGCGGGCAGCGACACCGTCAGCGACAGCGACTTCGCCACGATCAAGGCCGAGCTCGATGCCCGTTTGCCCGCCAGCATCCAGGCCCTGCTGGTGACCTGGACCCAGCCGTCGCGGGTGGTCGGCGCCAGCTGTGCGATGGGGCTGACCAGCGCGCTGGCCTTCGGCTACAACGCGGCGCTGTGTGGTGGCTGCAAGCGCACCCAGCTGTCGGCCTACTACGACACCGACACCAGCCGACCGTGGACCGACCTGCACATCCGCCCGGCCATGATGCTGGGCGCGGCCACCTTGGAGGCGGCGCAAACGCTGATCAAGCGCGGCCTGGCCGCTGACGGCAGCGCGCCCACCGGCACCGGCTGGGTGGTGCGCACCAGCGACACCGCCCGCAGCGTGCGCTACCCCGACTACCTGAATCTGCCCGCTGCCTGGACCGCCGCGCCGGGCCCGTCGCTGCGTTATCTGGATGCCAGCGCCGCCGGCACCGCGCAAGAGTTGACACAGCAGACCGACCTGCTGTTCTATTTCACCGGCCTGGCCAAAGTGGCGCAAGCGGCGAGCAACCGCTTCCTGCCCGGCGCAGTGGCCGACCACCTCACCTCCAACGGCGGCTACTTGCCCGGCGCCCATGGCCA
>JAYVDE010000632.1:0-8631 GCA_043749575.1 Burkholderiaceae bacterium
CGCCGCATCCGCGTCCACCTGTCGCCGGTGATCGTGCAGCAGATCTACGGCCCGGTGAAAGAGCTCGACGTGATCGCGCTGGAGCCCGACCTGGAGCGCCTGGTCACGCAAGCCCTGACCAGCCCGCACGGCGCCGCGCTGGACCCCGGCGTGGCCGACACCCTGACCCGTGCCGCGGCCGACACCGCCCGCAAGCAAGAGGACCTGGGGCTGCCCGCCTGCCTGCTGGTGCCCGATGTCATCCGGGTGCCGATGGCGCGGCTGCTCAAGCGTGCGGCGCCCCGCTTGAAGGTGCTGGGGCACAGCGAGATTCCTGAGACCCATTCGATCCGCATCGGCAACATCATCGGAGGCACGACATGAACGTCAAACGCTTTACAGCCAGAACCGCCCGCGAGGCCCTGGCACAGGTGCGCGAAGCGCTCGGCGAGGATGCCGTGGTGCTGTCGACCAAGCCCTCGGGCGACGGTGTCGAGGTGCTGGCGCTGGCCCCCGAGGGCATGGCCCGCATCCAGCAGGCCGCCGCGCAGGTGCCGGTGCAGCGCGCAGCGCCACCGCTGCTGACCGCCGCCGGGCCGGCGCTCCGGCAAGCCGCCAAGCCGCGCGCCAGCACCTTGGCCGAACGCATCGCCGCACGCGGCGAGCGTCTGGATCCGCACCTTGAGCCGCGACTGGACCCGCGCCTGGACAACCGGGTCGAGCCCCGGCTGGAATCCACGATGACCGGCGCGCTGCCCTTCGACGCCAGCCACAGCGCGGTGTTGCCCAGTGGCAGCGTTGACTACAGTGTCGAGCGTGATGTCGAGATGCTGGGCATGAGCACGCTGACCTTCCAGGACTATGTGCGCGAGCGCATGCTCAAGCGCCGCCAGGCCGAGCTGGCGCAACCGTCGCCGTCGGTGGTCGACGCGCTGCGCCCGCCGCCCGCCGCCCGTGCCGCCGCCGTGGCGCCGCCGCAGGCCACGCCGCCGCTGCGCATGGTCGGCCATGAAGGCCGCCATGAAGACCGCCACGATGCCCACTACGACGACCGCCGCGCCGAGCCCGCCCGTGCGTTGCCCGAGGCCCTGCCGGTGCGCCATGCCGCTCTGCGCGAGCGCATCGCCAACCCGCCGCGGCGTGAGCCGCCGGTGCTGCGCGACGAGTTGCATTTCACCGGCCCCGACCAGCACGATCTGCTGGTTGACAACGCCGTGAACGCCGCGAATGCCGCGAATGCCGGCCATGCCCAGCGCAACGAGGCGATGGGCGAACTGCGTGGTGAGCTGCGCTCGGTGCGCGCGCTGATCGAGGAGCGTTTCGGCATGCTGGCCTTCATGGAGCGGCTGCAGCGCGACCCGCGCCAGGCCGGGCTGTCGCAACAGCTGTTCGCCGCCGGCCTGTCGCCTGCGCTGGTGCGCAAGCTGGTGCAAAGCCTGCCGACCGATGCCCCGGACGAACTGGTCTGGGCCTCGGGGGTGCTGGCGCGCAACCTGCATACCGACGAGCACGAGCTGCCGTTGGAAGACCTGGACGGCGTGTTTGCGCTGATCGGCCCCACCGGCGTTGGCAAGACCACCAGCACCGCCAAGCTGGCCGCGGCCTTCGCCACCAAATACGGCGCCGCCAACCTGGGCCTGATCACGCTGGACGCCTACCGGGTGGCCGCCCACGAACAGCTGCGCACCTACGGCCGCATCCTGGGCGTACCGGTGCACACCGCGCACGACCGCGCATCGCTCGAAGACCTGTTGGAGCTGTTGGCCGGCAAGAAGCTGGTGCTGATCGACACCGCCGGCATGGCCCAGCGCGATGCCCGCACCCGGGAGTTGCTGGAGATGCTGCAGCACCCGGCTATCCGCAAGCTGTTGGTCATCAACGCCGCGGCACAGGGCGAGACGGTGGAAGACGTGATGGTCGCCTATGGCGTGCACCAATGCCACGGCGTCATCGTCAGCAAGCTCGACGAGGCGGTCAAGCTGGGGCCGGCGCTGGACGCGCTGATCCGCCACGGCGCCAAGGTGGTGGGCGTGGCCAACGGCCAGCGGGTGCCCGAGGACTGGCACCGCCTGTCGGCGCCCTCGCTGGTCCAGCGCGCGCTACGCGGCGGCGGCAGTGCCTCGTGGAAGCTCGACGCCAGCGAGGTCAACCTGGTGTTTGCCGCCATCCATGGCGCCGGCTACCCCGGCCCGGTGGGGGCGCCGCAAGCCGCCGCCTCGCACGCCTGAGCCCGATCCCGATCCCGATCCCGCCCCGGTACCTCAACGCACCGAGCTGTCTTTGATCCCAACCCGATCGACCCCCATGCCCGCCACGCCCAGCCGCAGCCTAGTCGCCCCAAACGCCCCGCGCGACCAGGCCCACGGCCTGCGACAGCTGTTTGCCGGCCACCAGATGCGCTTCATCCCGCTGGTGCACAACCCGTATGTCGACGGTGTCGGGGTGGTGATGGAGCGGCTCTGCGCCGCCTTCACCGTCCAGCGCCTGCGCACCCTGGTGGTCGACGCGGCCGACAGCGCGTCGCCGCCCCACCAACTGGCCTCGGTCGACCTGGCGGCCTGTGTCGAGCTGCTGTCGCCCCATGTGTCCTACCTGGCCGCACGCGGCCTGGCGATGAACTACCTGGACGGCCGCGCCACGCTGACTTCGTTTTTAGAGGCGCTGCGCAGCGCGGCGCCACAGGCCGACGTGGTGCTGGTGCATGGCGGCGCGCTCGACCTGCGCCGCATGTTCAGCGGCCGCACGCCGCGCCCGGTGCTGCTGGCCGGCGCCCGGCCCGAAAGCTTGACCCATGCCTACACCTCGATGAAGCAGCTGTCGCAGCGCCTGGGCGCGCTGGCCTATGGCCTGGTCGTGGCCGGCGATGTCGCAGCGGGCCGAGCGCGCCGCATGGCCGACCGGCTGGAGGCCTGTGGCGACCACTTCCTTGGCGCTGCGCTGCGCGACCTGGCGGTGGTCGACCCGCAGGTCTCGCCACACGCCGCGCTGCCCGAGGATCTGCTCACCCTGGCCACTGGCCTGTTGGCACCGCCCCCCGCCGCCGCCGCCAACGCGCTGGCGATACTGCCCTTGCCGCTTGGCCCTAGCGCGCCCACCCGTCGACCCGCGGCAGCGGGCCGCTTGAACTGAATCGACCGGAGCATGATGACCATGTACACCGCCAAGGGCCGCCTTGACGCCAACGCGTTGCTCAAGCAATACAGCCCATTGGTGCGCCGGCTGGCCCACCAGATGATCGCCATGCTGCCGGCCAACGTCGAGCTGGACGACCTGATCCAGGTCGGCATGATCGGCTTGTCGGACGCGCTGACGCGCTTCGACGCGGCCCACGGCGTGCAGTTCGAGACCTTCGCCACCCAGCGCATCCGCGGCGCCATGCTCGACGAGCTGCGCGGCAACGACTGGATGAGCCGGGGCGACCGCCGCCAGCAGCGCAGCATCGAATCAGCGGTGCACAAGCTGGAGCAGGTGCTCAAGCGCGCGCCGCACGAGAGCGAGATCGCCGCCGAGATGGGGCTGACGCTGGTGCAGTACCAGGAACTGCTGGGCAAGGTGCGTGGTACCCAGCTGGTCTACCTGGAAGACATGACCGGCGACGAAGGTGACGATGACTACCTGGACCGCCACGTCGCTGCCTCCAGCGAGGTCAACCCGCTGGCCATGCTGCAAGACCGCCGAATGCGCGAGGCACTGGTCGAGGCCATCAAGCACCTGCCCGAACGCGAGCAGTACGTGATGAGCATGTACTACGAGCACGACATGAATCTCAAAGAGATCGCCGCCGTGCTCAAGGTGACTGAAAGCCGGGTCTGCCAGCTGCACAGCCAGAGCATTGCGCGCTTGCGCAGCAAGCTGCGCGCCTGGTAGGTTTTTTTAGCGCAGCCCGCTGCGCGCGGTGCGCCTGGCAGGGCCGGGCGGGGCGGGCTTTACCCCGGTCGCCCAGGGGACGCCGGCGCTGCACCGGCGCGGCTAAGGTGCGGGCTCGACCCCACTGGACCACGCCGCCTCGATGAAACGCCTGCTGATTGCCAACCGCGGCGAAATCGCCATCCGCATCGCGCGCAGCGCGGCCGACCTGGGGCTGAGCAGCGTGGTGGTGTTCTCCGAAGACGATGCGCTGTCGCTGCACGTCAAGGCGGGTGACCAGGCCGTGGGCTTGACGGGCCAAGGCCCGGCGCCCTACCTCGACGCGGCGCAAGTCATCGCCGCCGCCGTGGCCGCCGGTTGCGATGCGGTCCACCCCGGGTACGGTTTTCTCAGCGAAAACGCCGACTTCGCCCGCCGCTGCGGCGAAGCCGGCCTGGTCTTCGTCGGCCCTGACCCGGCCACCTTGGCCGTGTTCGGCGACAAGGCCCAGGCCCGCGCGCTGGCCCTGCAATGCGGCGTGCCGGTGATGGCCGGCACACAGCACGCCACCAGCCTGGACCAAGCCCGCGCTTTTTTCGAGGCGCTGGCGCCCGGCGACGCTATGATGATCAAGGCCATCGCCGGTGGCGGCGGCCGAGGCATGCGCCCGGTGTTCACGCGGGACGAGGTCGCTGGCGCCTGGGCGCTGTGCCGCTCCGAAGCTTTGCAGGCCTTCGGCCATGCCGATGTGTATGTCGAACGGCTGCTGCCGCGGGCCCGCCACATCGAGGTGCAGGTGATCGGCGACGGCAGCGGCCAGGTCAGCCACCTCTGGGAGCGCGAGTGCAGCCTGCAGCGCCAGCGCCAGAAGCTGATCGAGCTGGCGCCCGCGCCCCACTTGGCCCCCGCGCTGCGCCAGCGCCTGCTCGACGCCGCGGTGGTGATGGCCCGTGCCGTGAACTACCGCAGCCTGGGCACCTTCGAGTTCCTGGTTGACGCCGGTGCCGGTGCCGGTGCCGGTGCCGGTGCCGGTGCCGGTGCCGGTGCGGCGCAGCAGCGGGGCGGTGATGCCCAAGATTTCTGCTTCATCGAAGCCAATGCCCGGTTGCAGGTGGAACACACCGTGACCGAGGCGGTCACCGGCCTCGACCTGGTGGCGCTGCAGTTGCGCCTGGCCGCGGGCGCCACGCTGGGCGACCTGGGGCTGGGCCAGGCCCAGGTGCCCGCGCCGCGCGGCCTGGCGCTGCAGGCCCGGGTCAACCTGGAGACGATGGCCGCCGATGGCAGCGCACGCCCTTCGGGCGGTGTGCTGGCCGCCTTCGAGACGCCCAGCGGACCGGGCATCCGCGTCGATGCCTTCGGTTATGCCGGCTACCGCACCAGCGCGCGCTTCGATTCGCTGATCGCCAAGGTCATCGTGCACGCGCCCGACGGCGACCCGGCTGCGCTGGCGCGCAAGGCGGCGCGGGCGCTGGCCGAGTTCCGCATCGCCGGTGTGGCCACCAACATCGGCTTCCTGCAGGCCTTGCTGCGCCACCCGGCCTTCGCCACCGCGGCGCTGCACACCCGCTTCGTCGACGAGCACAGCGCCGAGTTGGTGGCCGCTGCGACGGCTGCCGCGGCCAAGTCGCCGGCGCTGCACTTCGCGGTGGCCGGGGCCGGTGCCGTGTTCGATGGGGCTGCGGCCGGGGCCGGTCGGGCCTCGGCGCGCTTGGCCGGTGCGCGGGTCAATGCCGGTGACCCGCTGGCGGTGCTGGCGCATGGCCGGCGCGACCCGGCGGGGTCAGCCGACGGGGAGGTCGATCGGGCCGAGCGGGCCGAGCGGGCCGAGCGGGCCGAATTGCCGGCACGCGACGAGCTGGCCGCCTCTGCAGGCCCGCCCGGCACGGTGGCCGTCAGCGCGCCGATGCTGGGCACCATCGTCAGCGTCGACGCGCGCGAAGGCGAGCACCTGCAGGCCGGCCAGCAACTGCTGGTGATGGAGGCCATGAAAATGCAGCACGTCATCACTGCGCCGCTGGCCGGCTGGCTGCGTGCGCTGACGGTGGCGGTCGGTGACACGGTCTACGAGAGGCATGCGCTGGCCTTCATCGAAGCCACTGCCGAAGCCGGTTCCACCACTGCGCTGCAGGTCGAGGTCGACCTCGACGCGGTGCGGCCCGACCTGGCCGAGATGATGGCGCGCCAAGCCATCACGCTGGACGCCAAGCGCCCCGACGCGGTGGCCCGCCGCCGCGCCACCGGCCAGCGCACCGCCCGCGAGAACATCGCCGCGCTGGTCGATGCCGACAGCTTCCACGAATACGGCGGCCTGGTGGTGGCGGCGCGCCGCCGCAGCGTGCCGCTGCAGACCTTGATCGACACCACGCAAGCCGATTCGCTGGTGATGGGGCTGGCGCGGGTCAACGGCGACCGCTTCCCCGACGACCGCGCCCGCGTCGCCGTGGTGGCCTACGACTACACCGTGATGGCCGGCACCAGGGCCGCAAGGGCCACGAGAAAAAAGACCGGATGTTCAAGCTGGCCGAGCAGTGGCGGCTGCCGGTGGTGTTGTTCGCCGAGGGTGGGGGCGGGCGCGGCAGCGACACCGATTCGGTCTCGGTCGGCAGCCTGCAGCTCGACACCTTCCACCGCTTCGCCCGGCTGAGCGCGCTGGTGCCGCTGGTGGGCATCAGTTCGGGCCGCTGCTTCGCCGGTAACGCGGTGCTGCTGGGCTGCTGCGACGTGGTCATCGCCACCGCCGATTCCAGCATCGGCATGGGCGGCCCGGCGATGATCGAAGGCGGTGGCTTGGGCGTCTACCGGCCCGACGAGGTCGGGCCGATGGCCGTGCAGGTGCCCAACGGCGTGGTCGACATCGCGGTCAAAGATGAGGTCGAGGCGGTGCAGGTGGCGCGCCAATACCTGTCGTACTTCCAGGGTGCGGTCGACGATTGGGACTGCGCCGACCAGCGCACGCTGCGCCATGTGGTGCCGCCCAACCGGCTGCGGGCCTACGACATGCGCCGGCTGATCGAGGGCCTGGCCGACAGCGGCTCGGTGCTGGAGATCCGCAAGGGTTTTGGCGCCGGCATGATCACCGCGCTGGTCCGCATCGAAGGCCGGCCGTTCGGCGTGGTGGCCAACAACCCGGCCCACCTGGCCGGTGCCATCGACAGCCCGGCGGCCGACAAGGCGGCGCGTTTCATGCAGCTGTGCGACGCGCACGACTTGCCGCTGCTGTTTCTTTGCGACACGCCCGGCAACATGGTCGGCCCCGAACACGAGAAGACCGCGCTGGTGCGCCACTGCTGCCGCACCTACATCGTCGGCGCCAATGTCAGCGTGCCGACCTTCACGGTGGTCATCCGCAAAGGCTATGGCCTGGGCGCGCTGGGCATGGCGGGCGGCAGTTTCCATGCGTCGGTGTTCACCATCGCTTGGCCGACCGGTGAATTTGGCGGCATGGGCCTGGAGGGCCAAGTCAAGCTGGGTCGGCGCAAAGACCTGGCCGCCATCACCGACCCGGCCGAGCGCCTGGCGCTGTATGAATCACTGGTGGCCGAGGCCTACGAGCGTGGCAAGGCGCTGAACACCGCGTCGCTGTTCGAGATCGACAACGTGATCGACCCGGCGGCCACCCGCGACTGGATCAGCGCGGGTTTGCGGGCTATGCCGGCGGTGGCGCCGCGCACTGGCAAAAAGCGGCCTTTCGTAGACACCTGGTGAAAGGGCGGTCGGTTGGATGACCGGTTTGGCCGCACATTTAGCGCCAACGGACTATCAAGTCCGGGAGACGATACAAAAAAACCGCAATACCTAATACGAAATGGCGGGGAAGAGCAGACGCAACCGAATTAGTCAACTCCCTGACCGATAGGGGGATAGGACTTTCCCGCAAGTGTTTTCGCAAGAATGCAGTCTTTGAGTACGCGCTAATTTCGCAATACGGAAAACCGCGTGGTCTTGCCCAAAGAAACGTCTTTACAATGGGGTCGATATCGCTCGCTTGACCAGCTTTGGCGGGGCGTCAGATAAAGGCTTTGCGTTAGGCGTCGCTATTCGTTAGGCGTTGCTATTCATAATGAGTCCACATGCGAAGCACCCGCACGATCTTCTCAGTGATAAAGACTTCATAAACCAATCGATGTTGAATATTTATTCTTCTTGAGTAAGCTCCGTCAAGATCGCCTATTAGCTTTTCGAATGACGGTGGATTTTGCAACGGATTGACTCTGACGATTTTTAGTAGGTCTTCCGCTTTGGGCTTCAAGCTGCTTGCTGAAAGTTTCTTTGCATCCTTCAGTGCTTGCTTTGCATAGACGATTTGCCAAGTCACCAGTCAAGTTCCTTGGCGCTTTCGCCCAGTGATTCAGACATTCCTTCCTTTATCGACTCTCGAAGTCCTGGCACCGACAGCAAATAAAGGGTTTCCTGAATTGCTTTCCAGTCATCTTCCGAAACGAGTACGGCGCCAGTTCTCTTTCCGGAAATAAAAATTGGCTCATGTGATTCCGCTGTCTGATCAATTAGTCTATACAAGTTTGCGCGAGCTTCGCTTGCTGTGAGAATCGTCATATGGTGCTCCTTGCCCGCTACCGTACGCGAAACGGTACGTCTTGTCAAGTGCTGCAGAGGCGTTGGTGTTGCCTTGAAGTCCCCGGGATCCAGGCCGCTTCCGGGCAATTGACACCACATAACTTGCGGCGCTTGCTGGCAGTCCTTCGTCACTTCAAGGACTGTCATGTTCGAGACTATCGTCTGCACGGATTTGGCACTTGCACGTCACCGCGACGGGCCATTGGCCGAGGAACGCAATCGCTATCT
>JAYVDE010000633.1:0-3160 GCA_043749575.1 Burkholderiaceae bacterium
GCAAATCCTCGCCATAGCGGGGCTATGGCTGTGGTTTGCGCCTTGCAGCCCAGCCCAAACCAGGGCGCCCACACTCGCGAGGACTTGTTCAGCATGGCCTTACCGCGGTGAATCCCCGATGTGGGTCGACGTGGTCGGTGGTCAGGTACAGATGGCGGTGGGCAGCGTGCAGGGCATCCTGCCGCACATCCAGCGCGGCGCCGTGCGCGCCATCGCCGCCACCGGCAAGCACCGCAGCCCCAAGCTGCCCGACGTGCCGACCTTCATGGAGCTGGGCTTCAGCCATCCGGTGTTTGCGCTCGATGGCTACTTGCCGCTGTGTGCGCCAGCCGGCACGCCGGTCGACATCCTCGAGAAGATCACCGATGGCGTGCGCGAGGCCTACGCCAGCCAGCGCTTGAAGGACTTGCACACCGCCTTCGGCATTCCCAATCCGCCGGTGGCCACCTTGGCCGACGCCCGCCGGGTCTGGGACAGCGACTCGGTGCAGTGGGTCGGCCTGGCCGAGAAGCTGGGCATCAAGCTCGACTGAGCGGCCGAAACAGTTTGCCGGCGCACCGGCTGAGCCAGCCCGCCGGGCCGGTGACGCGTCAGAGCGCCTGCAGCGTCATCGGCAGGCCGTCCTTGGGCTTGGCGATGGGCACCAGCTGGTAGGGCATTCTGTAACCCTCGGGCACGCTCAACCGCAGCCGCCGCAGCACCTGGTGCACGACGCTCTTGACCTCCATGTCGGCAAAGTGCTGGCCGATGCACAGGTGCGCGCCGCCGCCGAAGGGCAGGTAGCCATAGGCGTGGCGGCGGTGCTCGGCCCGCGCGGGCGAAAAACGCTCGGGGTCGAAGTCGTTCGGCCGGGTCCACAGCGAGGGCATGTGGTGGGTGTGGATCGGCGAGATGCCCACCGGCGTGCCCTTGGGGATCTGGAAGCCGCCGAAGCTGCAATCGCGCGATGCCTTGCGCGGGATCGAGGTCAGTGGCGGGTACATCCGCAGCGCCTCCTTCATCACCCATTCGGTGCGCTCGCAGCCGGCCAGGTCGGCGTAGCCCAGCTGCGCATCGGGCAGCGCCTGGGCATCTTGCCGCAGCCGATCTTGCCATTCGGGCTGGCGCGCCAGGCAATAGAACATCGTGGTCAGCGTCGAGGTGGTGGTGTCGTGCGCCGCCATCATCAGGAAGATCATGTGGTTGATGACCTCGTCATCGCTGAAGCGCTCGCCATCCTCGCTGCGCGCGTGGCACAGCTGGCTGAACAGATCGGGCCCCTCGGTGGCGCGTTTCTCGACCAACTTGGAGCGCATCAGCTGCACCAGCCAGCGGCGCGCCCGTACACCGCGCCACATCGCAAATGGCGCCACCGGCCGGCGGATCAGCGCCAGTGAGGCCGCCACCGTGTCGATGAAGGCCTGGTTCATCTTGTCGGCTTCAGGCCCCAGCGACATGCCCATGAACACCCGCGCGGCGATGTTCAGCGTCAGCGCCTTGATCTGCGGAAACATCTTCATCGGCTGGCCGGTGCCCTTGCCCGTTGCCAGTGGCCAGCCGGCCACCACACGGGCAATCACCGGCGCCATGTCGGCCACGTAGCGCGCCATCGCCGAGCGCTTGAAGGCGCCCTGCATGATGCGCCGGTGGTGCTTGTGCGCCGGGTCGTCCATCGCCATGATGGCGCCCGGAAACACCGCATCGATCCAGTAGTACCAGCCGCCGCGGCTGGAGAAATTGCCCTCGCGGTCGTGCAGCACAAACTGGTTGGCCTCGGGCCCCAGCAGCGTCACTGTCTCGAAGAAGGTGCGCGAGCGCACCACGTTGCCGTGCACTTCCAGCGACTGGGCATTGGCCAGCGGGTTGCGCAGAAACTTCGGCAGGTTGCCGACGAAGGGAAGGCCCTTGACCAGGGGGATGCTTGCGTAGGGTGCGGCGTTCATGGGTCACTGTACTTTGGTGCGCTCGGGCGCCGCCCAGCTGGGGCCATGGCACAGTGCGGCCCATGCTCGCCTACCGCCACGCCTTCCATGCCGGCAACCATGCCGATGTGCTCAAGCACGCCACGCTGGTGGCCGTGCTGCGCCACATGAGCGCCAAGGACAAGGCCTGGCGCCTGGTCGACAGCCATGCCGGCGCCGGCGCCTATGCGCTGCATGCCGACCACGCGCAAAAGCATGCCGAGTACAAGCAGGGCATCGCCCGGCTGTGGCAGGCGCCTGATTTGCCGCCGCTGCTGGCCGACTACTTGGCACAGGTGCAGGCCTTCAACCCGCATGAAGAGCTGTCGCTCTACCCCGGCTCGCCGCGTTTCGCCCGCGCGCTGATGCGCCCGCAAGACCAGCTGCGGCTGTTTGAGCTGCACCCCACCGACCACGCCTTGCTGGCCGAGAGTTTTGCCGGCGACCGCCAGGTGATGGTGCAGCAGGCCGACGGCTTTGCCGGCCTGAAGTCGCAGCTGCCGCCGCCCAGCCGGCGTGGCGTGCTGCTGATGGACCCCAGCTACGAGCTCAAGACCGACTACGCCGCGGTGGTGGTCGCCGCCCGCGAGGCGCTGACGCGTTTTGCCGAGGGCATGGTGATGGTCTGGTACCCGCAGCTCGATCTGCGTGAATCGGCCCAGCTGCCGCTGCGCCTGAAAGCGGTGGCCGACGCCCAGGCCAAGAAGGGCTGGCTGCACACCCGGTTGACGGTGGCCGATCCCAACGACCGCGGCTTCGGCCTGCTGGGCAGTGGCTTGTTCATCATCAACCCGCCGCACACGCTGAAGGGCCAGTTGCACGCGGCCCTGCCGGTGTTGGTGCGTTTGCTGGGGCAGTTTGGCGGCGCCGGCCACCGGTTGGAGACCGCGGCCGGGGTGTGAGCGGGGGGAACACGCGGGGAAGACGGGGGCGCAGCCCGGTGTTGTTTTTCGTGACGGCAGGCCCTCTGGGGGTTGTGGGGATTGCCGCCGCAGGGCTGCATCAGCACACTGGTTGCCGACGATCCGTCAACCCGCAGAGGCAAATCCATGGCCATTCCCCGGCGCATCCAGGCCATGACCGGCCGCTATTCCCTGGTCGACGGCATCCCGTTCCAGCTGCCGGTCACTTGCATCCCGTCGCCGGTGCTGATGGCGGTCTACCCGATCAACGCCGACCGGGCCAAGGCGCTGATGCCCACCGAGCTGCACCCACTGCAA
>JAYVDE010000634.1:0-3152 GCA_043749575.1 Burkholderiaceae bacterium
GCAGACGCGGGTGGCGAGGCCCATGGCCACCGCCTCCTCGCCGTTGAAGATCCGGCCCGTGAAGGTGAGCTCGCGCATCACGTCGTCGCGCACCAGCCCGCGCATCAGCACCATGCCGGCCATGTCGGGCACCAGGCCCCACTTGATCTCCATCACGCTCATCCTGAGGTCGGCGGTGACCAGCCGGATGTCGGCACCCAGCGCCACCTGCAAGCCGCCGCCGAAGGCCACGCCGTGCACCGCAGCGATCACCGGCACAGGGATTTCGCGCCAGCCCAGGCCGACAAATTGCGGCGCATTGGCGATGCCGTGGCTGCGTGGCCGCAGGTCGCGGGTGGCGCCGGGCTCGCCGCTGTTCAGCTTGGCCATGCGGTCCATGTCGAGGCCGGCGCAGAAGGCCTTGCCCTCGCCATGCAGCACCACCACGCGCAGGCCTTTCTCCGCCTTCAGGCGCGTGATGGCCGCGGTCAGCGCGTCGAACATCGCGAAGTCGAGCGCGTTCATCTTGTCGCCTCTGACCAGGCAGACGTCGGCAACGCCATGGTGATCGATCTCGATGCGGACGCGGTCTGCCATGCAAATCTCCTGGGTTCAGTGGTCTTGATTTTGGCCGGCGGCGGGGCCGCGCCCTGTCACCTAGGCGCTCGACCCGGTGACCGGGCAAGAACGGGGCAAGAGCGGGGCCGGACCGGCTGAGCGCAGGCGTGGGCGCGCGCAGCGGGATCGCCCCGCGTCAGAACGTCGGGGCCAGCACGCCCTCGACCGACATGGCGGCCAGCAAGGCGGCGTCGAGCGTGGCCAGCGGCAGTTGCCGGCGCACAGCCAGCTCCAGGTAGGCCGCGTCGTAGCTGCTCAGGCGATGGCGATCAGCCAGGGCATCGATGCTGCGCAAGGCCACCGGATCGCGGTCGACCCGCAACCGCAAAGCGTCGGCTGCGGCGATCAAGGCCAGGCGTTGCGGGCCATCGATGCGCCGCCGGCGCTGGGCATTGACCAGCAAGTTGCCGATCTCCAGCAGCCACAGCGCGGGCACCCAGACGTCGCCCTGCGCCGTGGCGGCGAGGGCTGCCTCGGTGAATGGCGTGGCTTCGTCCGGCAGGAACCAGGCGGCGGCGACCGACGCATCGACCACCAGGGCGGGCATCAGCGGCAGCCTTCGGTCATCAGCGGCGGCCTTCGGCGATCAGCTCGCGGCTGCTTAAGCCCTCCAGGCTCAGCCCTTGGCGGCTGCTGCGCAACTGCGTGATCGCCGCCAGCGCGCGGGCCACGGTGTCATCAGCGTCGGGCAGTGCCAAGCTCGCCACCGGTTTGCCGCGGCGCGTGATGGTGAAGACTTCACCGGTTTGCAGCCGGTCGATCAGTTCCGACAAGCGGTTCTTGGCTTCGAAAAGCGCGATCTCGGTCATGGTGCGTCGGCGGTGGTGGTCATGGGATAGGCAAATATAGCTAGCTAGCTAGATTTTTGCAAACCACGGCCCAGGCGGCGCTGTATCGCTGTATCGCTGTATCGCCGACTGCAGGCCGGCCCCGCTCAATCGGCCGGGATATTGCCCGCCTTGACCACCCGGCCCCACCTGGCGATCTCGGCGTTGAGAAAGCGGCCGCAGGCCTCGGCGCTGGTGGCTGCGGCCTCGGCGCCGGCATCGGTGCGGCCATCAGCAACGGTGGCGGAAAGGGGGCAGGCGGACCGGCGGCGTCGGGCCGGCCGGCGGGATCAGGCGGCGGTTTTGCCGTAGACCGGCTTGCGCTTCTCGAGAAAGGCGCGAATGCCCTCACCAAAATCGCCACCCCGGGTGCACAGCACCTGGTTGCGGTCTTCCATCGCGATGGCCGCGCGCAGGCCGGGGGCGTCGATGTTCTGGTTCAGGCAATCCTTGGTCAGGCGCAGCGCCAGCGGCGTGGCGTTGAGCATCTCACTGACCAACGCCTGCGCTTCGGTCTGCAGCGCGTCGAAGCTGTCGACCCGGCTGACCAGGCCCAGCGCATAGGCCCGCTGGGCGTCGAGGAAGCGGCCGGTCAGCAGCATCTCGGACGCCACCGAGGCGCCCACCATGCGCGGCAAAAAGTAGCTCGATCCCATGTCGCAGCCCGACACGCCGATCTTGATGAAGGCGGCGTTGAAGCGGGCGTCGGGCGTCGCCAGCCGGATGTCGCTGGCCAGCGCGATGCCCAGCCCGCCGCCGCTGGCCGGCCCTTGCACGATGCTGACGATGGGCTGCGGGCATTCGCGCATCGCGATCATGATGTCGCGGATGGCCTTCTGGCCGTCAAAGCTGGCCTGCACATCGGCCGGCGCAGCGCCGATGCGGTCTTTCAGGTCGAGCCCGGCGCAATAGGCGCGGCCGGCGCCTTGCAGCACCACCACGCGGATCTGCGGCCGGTCTTGCAGCGCCAGAAAGTAGTGGCGCAGGCCATCGGTCAGGCCGCGGTTCAGCGCATTCAGGCGCTCGGGCCGGTTCATCGTCAGCCAGGCGACGCCGTCGCGCTCGTTGATCAGCAGGGCTTGTTCGCCGGTGGTGGTGTTTGTCATTGACCCGTCTCAATCGAAAGTTGAACCCAGCCAACGCCGTGCCACCGGCTTCGCCGGGCCACAGGTGTTGGCCCCCTGGGGGATGCGCCGCAGGCGCTTCGGGGGGTGGGGGGATTACAAGGCCCTCGAGATGACTTCTTTCATGATCTCGCTGGTGCCGCCGTAGATGCGCTGCACCCGGGCGTCGGCGTACATGCGGGCGATCAGGTATTCATTCATGTAGCCGTAGCCGCCAAACAGCTGCAGGCATTCGTCGAGCACCTTGCCCTGCGTTTCGCTGCCCCACAGCTTGGCCATGCTGGCGGTGGCGGTGTCGAGCTTGCCGGCCACCAGTTGTTCGACACAGCGGTCGATGAAGGCCCGGCCGACCTGGATCTGCGTGGCCACCTCGGCCAGCTTGAAGCGGGTGTTCTGCAGGTCGCCGATCAGCTTGCCGAAGGCCTTGCGCTCGCGCACGTAGTCCAGGGTGGCGGCCAGCGCGCCTTCCATCGCGGCCACCGCGCTGACGCCGATGATCAAGCGCTCGTACGGAAGGTCGCTCATCAACTGGAAGAAGCCCTGGCCTTCGACACCGCCGAGCAGCATGTCGGTGCTCACGCGCACATCGTCGAAGAAGAGTTCG
>JAYVDE010000635.1:0-3147 GCA_043749575.1 Burkholderiaceae bacterium
CGCTGCAGCGTGGCCAGCGCCTCGTCGTCGCTGCAGTGGCGGGCGGCGTAGACATAGCCGGTGCCGCTGCGGGTCTGCAGGTCGATCTCCCAGGCCCAGCCGCTGGGCAGCGCGGTGGCGGTGGTGAAGCTGCGCAGCGGCGAGCGTTCATCGTCATGGGCCACCGGGCAGGCCACGGCGCGGTCGCACAACAGCGAGTCGGCATACGAGACCCAGGGCACGTCCAGCGCCTTGCCGATCAGCAGCGAGGCAAAGCCGCTGCAGTCGACAAACAGGTCGGCGGCCAGCGCGCTGCCGTCGGCCAGCGAGACGCTGCGGATGCCTTCGTCGCCGGTCTGCACCGAGACCACGTTGGCCACCGTGTGGCGCACGCCGCGCGCGCACGCCACCTCGCGCAGCAGCGCGGCCAGCTTCACCGCGTCCAGGTGGTAGGCGTAGGGCACCGGCGCCTCGTAGGCCGGTGAATTCATCATCTTCGGCGACAGCCGGGCATCGAACAGCGCGGTCTGCACCGAGCCGCAACGGTCGTAGGGCGCATCGATCAGGCCACGCTGCTTGAGGTTGAGCCAGTGCACCATCGTCGAATAACCCTCCATCGCCACCGGCGGGTCGAAAGGGTGGTCGTACTGGTCGCTGGCGGCGTCGCCGCCCTGGCGCCAGCCGACGAAGCGGATGCCGTTTTTCAGCGTCGCATCGGCGCGCGCGAACAACGCGCTTTCGGGGATGTCGAGCAGCCGCATCATCTGGCGCAGCGTCGGCACGGTGGCCTCACCGACGCCGATGCTGCCGATGTCGGCCGACTCAACCAGGTGGATGTCCACCGGGTTGGCCGGGTCGGCGCACAGCGTGCGCTGCAGGAAGGCCGCTGCCAGCCAACCGGCGGTGCCGCCGCCGACGATCAGAACTGAACGGTAAGGTGTTGTCATGCCCCAAGCCCCTGAACCTGAATGGGCCTGCTAGACAGTGCCGGCCCGGTTGACGAAAAAGCGCTGCGTCAGCCGCGCGCAATCCAAGCTGAGCTTATGCCCCACGTCGCGCATGGCGATCGAGTGAAAAGCCGTGCCCGGGTACATCACCAGCCGGTTGAAGCGGCCGGCCACCGAGTGCAGGTGCTCCCAGGCGCCGCCGTCATCGGCCTGGCCGATGGCATAGGTCGCCGGCTGCTGGCTGTCGCCGAAGGTCGCCATCCAGGCGCTGTAGGCCTGCTGCTCGGCGTTGCTGCGCACAAAGGCCTGGCCGGTGGGGCGGTGGCGGAAGAAGCTGGTACCGACCTCGAAAGTCGGGTTCAGGTAGAGCACGCCGGCCAGCGGCACGCCGTCGACATGGGGATGTTTCTGCTTGGCCAGCATCTCGCGTGCCGGGGTGGTGACGATCGAGAAATCCGAGCTGATGTCGGTGGCCCGGCAGCGCAGGCTGCCCAGTGCGGCCAGCAGTTGCGCCATGGCCTGGTGCAGCGGCGCCTGGTGTTCGCGCGCGATGTCGCTGTGCAGGCCGGGGTAGTAGGCCAATGAGCTGTCGTAGCGGCCGGCCAGGCCCAGCGCGCGCACGGCCATCGGGTCGGCATAGAAGTCGTCGATCACCATCACCGGGCAGCCGCTGGACAAGGTCTCGATGTGCAGCTGGGCCAGCGGGTTCAGCGCGAAGGGCTGCGACAACGGCGCCGCTAGTTTGGGCGACATTCCGGACGCCATCCCGGACGACCACGCCGGGCGCGGCGGTGTGGCGGCCTGGGCTTCAAAGGCCATCACGGCGGCGGCGGCGCACAAGGCTGCCGGTACCCAGCGCGGCCGCCAGGGCCAGGCCGACCAGCGCCAGGCTGCCGGGCTCGGGCACTGAAGTGCCGGTGCCAGCGCCCTTGGGCTGCAACACCTGCGGCAGCGGGTGCTGCACGACCAGGTCGAAGCTGATCGAGTTGAGCATGAACTGGCCCACCGGTGCGGCCAGCCCGACCGACAAGATACCGTCGCCGCGCAGGTCGGCCAGCGCGGCGCTGTCGAGCAGCGACACCGTCTGCAGGTCGCCGTAGACCGCCGAGTAGACATTGCGCTCGCGGTGGTAGACGGTGCGGTAGCTGCAATTGCCGTTCCAGCAGTTGTCGTAGTAGGTGGCGTCGTAGATCAGGCCGCTGTAGACGCCGCTGCTGGTGGAGGTGGTGCTGGCGGTGTCGCTGGTGGTGGTGGCGCCGACGGTGACCTGCATCCGGTCGGCCACCGCGTCGGTGTGGCGGATGTCGCGGTCGCTGGTCTCGGTGTAGTCGGCGATGGCGTACGACGCCCAGGCGTAGTAACCGCCCGAGTAGTGACAGCCGCTCCACCAACTGCAATAGCTGTAGCCCTGCACGTAGTACGAGTACCAGCCGGTGTGCGAACCGGTCTGGTGGGTCTGCTGGTTGTAGCCGTAGGGGTCGGCTTGCGGTGCGGCATAGCTGGCTTCCGAGAAGCCGAACACCGAGACCTGGCCGCCCACCACCTCGGTCGGCGTGAAGCCCTGGCCGGCCAGGAAGCTGCTGAGGTCGAACTGCAGGCTGCTGCTGGCACCGGGCTGCATCAGCGTGCCCAGGCTGACGCTGTGCGACACGGTGATGGGCCCCGACTGGGCGGGCATGCTGGCGATGGCGCCGGCGGCCGCGGCGATCACCGCCAGGCCGAACGAGGGAGGATTTTTCATGGCTTTTTGGGGCCCCACGAGGAGATGGCGCCACTCTAGGCATCGGCGCCCGCCCGTGCCGACGGCCGCAGGTCGACCAGCGCACAAACGTTGAATGTGCACGCGACGAACTTCACGAACCCGGTTAGCGGGCCGGGGCCGGGGCGGGCCGCGGCAGATCGGTGGGGCAGGTCAGTGCGGCGGGTCAGTGCGGCAACAGAAAGCTGCGTGGCGCGCTGCGCAGGCGCCGCCAGACCGCGGCGTACAGCCGCCGCCGGTCGTGCAGGGTGATTCGCCGCGAGCGCAGCGCCACCTTCAGCGCCAGCCAGAAGCTCACGCCCAGGTTCAGCAGGCCGGTGACCACCAGCCCGGCCACGCACCACCAGAAGGCCGGCAGCGCCAGCGTGTTCCAGCCCAGCGTGCTGGCGGCGGCGGCCAGCTGGCCGCTGCCCAGCGTGACGTGCCGCACATCGATGGGCAGGCCGACAAAGGCCAGCAGCG
>JAYVDE010000636.1:0-8593 GCA_043749575.1 Burkholderiaceae bacterium
GCCTGTAGGAGGGAGGCGCTTTTTATGACTCGGCAGTCGGCTGCCCGACACCGAGCCACGCGTTAGCATCGAGCAGCATTTCGCGCCAGAGCAAAGGACACACTCCCATGAAAACCAGAGCCGCCGTGGCATGGCAAGCCGGCCAGCCCCTCACCATCGAAGAACTCGACCTGGACGGCCCGCGCGCCGGTGAAGTCCTGGTCGAGGTGAAGGCGACCGGCATTTGCCACACGGATTACTTCACGCTGTCGGGCGCGGACCCCGAGGGCCTGTTCCCCGCCGTGCTGGGCCATGAAGGTGCCGGCGTGGTGGTCGACGTCGGCGCGGGTGTGACTTCCCTCAAGGTCGGCGACCACGTGATCCCGCTCTACACGCCTGAATGCCGTCAGTGCAAGTTCTGCCTGTCGCGCAAGACCAACCTTTGTCAGTTGATCCGCGGCACGCAGGGCAGGGGGCTGATGCCGGATGCGACGAGTCGCTTCTCGCTGTACGGCAAACCGATCCTCCACTACATGGGCACGTCGACCTTCGCCAATCACATCGTCGTGCCCGAGATCGCGCTGGCGAAGATCCGCCGCGACGCACCCTTCGACAAGGTCTGCTACATCGGCTGCGGCGTCACGACGGGCGTGGGAGCCGTCATCTTTACAGCAAAGGTGGAAGCCGGTGCGAACGTCGTCGTCTTCGGCCTCGGCGGCATCGGCCTGAACGTGATCCAGGGCGCCAAGATGGTCGGCGCCGAGAAGATCATCGGCGTCGACCTGAACCCGGCGCGCGCGAGGCGATGGCCCGCAGATTCGGCATGACGCACTTCATCAACCCGAAAGAACATGCCAACGTGGTCGATGCCATCGTGCAACTGACCGACGGCGGCGCCGACTACAGCTTCGAGTGCATCGGCAATACCAAAGTCATGCGCGACGCGCTGGAGTGCACCCACAAGGGCTGGGGCCGCAGCATCATCATCGGCGTGGCCGAGGCCGGTGCCGAGATCAGCACGCGGCCCTTCCAGCTGGTCACCGGCCGCAAGTGGGAAGGCTCGGCCTTTGGCGGTGCGCGTGGCCGCACCGACGTGCCGAAGATCGTCGACTGGTACATGGACGGCAAGCTCAACATCGACGACCTGATCACCCACAAGCTCAAGCTCGAAGACATCAACGAAGGTTTTGAGCTGATGAAACGCGGCGAGTCGATCCGCAGCGTGGTCGAGTTTTGAGCGTGGCCTGGGAAACGCTGTCCGAGCACCGTTGCTTCGGCGGTGTGCAGCGCTTTCACCGCCATGATTCGGCCGAGATCGGCTTGACTATGCGCTTTGGCCTGTACCTGCCGCCGCAGGCGCTGGCCGCTGGCGCAGCGCCGGTGCCGCTGCTGGTTTTCCTGGCCGGTCTGACCTGCAGCGAAGAAACCTTTGCGATGAAAGCCGGTGCGCAGCGCCTGGCGGCCGAGTTGGGCCTGGCGCTGCTGACGCCCGACACCAGCCCGCGCGGCGCTGGCGTGGCCGGTGAGGCCGAGGCCTGGGATTTTGGCGTTGGCGCCGGTTTCTACCTCGATGCCACCCGCGAACCCTGGGCCCGCCACTGGCGCATGGAAAGCTGGCTGCTGCGCGACCTGCTGCCGCAGGTCTGGGCGCAGGCGCCGGTGCTGGTCGACCGGACCGGCGTTTTCGGCCATTCGATGGGAGGCCACGGCGCACTGACCCTCGCGCTGCGCCACCCGGGCGTGTTCAAGAGCCTGTCGGCGCTGGCGCCGATCTGCGCACCGATGCAGTGCCCCTGGGGCCAGAAAGCCTTCACCGGCTACCTGGGCGACGACCGCAGCCGCTGGGCCGCGCACGACGCCAGCGCGCTGATGGCGGCGCAAGCCACGGCGCCGTATCCGGGCGGCATCCTGGTCGACCAGGGGCTGGCCGACAAATTCCTGGCCGACCAGCTGCAGCCCGAAGCTTTGGCAGCGGCCTGCACCAGCGTCGGCCAGCCGCTGACGCTGCGCCGCCATGCGGACTACGACCACGGGTATTACTTCATCGCCAGCGTCGTCGACGATCACCTGCGCCACCACGCCCGGCAACTCGGCCGCTGACCGGCCGCTGATCGGCCGCCGGGTTGAGCTTGGGGTTTCGGCTGACGGAGCGGCCGCCAGCGACAATCCGACCATGGCTCTCCTCTCCCTCTCCAACGCCCACCTGGCCTATGGCCACGTGGCCCTGCTCGATTCCACCGGCTTTTCGATCGACGCCGGTGAACGCCTGGGCCTGATCGGCCGCAACGGCGCCGGCAAATCGTCGATGCTGAAGGTCATTGCCGGGATCGAAAAGCTCGACGACGGCCTGCTGCAGATGACCCAAGGCGTGCGCATCTGCTACGTGCCGCAAGAACCCAGCTTCGACGCTGGCCACACCGTGTTCGAAGCCGTCAGCGAAGGCGTGGCCGAAGCCCGCGCCGTGCGCCAGGCCTACGAGGAACACGCCGACGGCGTCGACCTGGACGCGCTGCAAACCCGCATCGAGGCGCTGGACGCCTGGAACTGGGAGCAGCGGGTGGACACCACGCTGGCCCAGCTGCACCTGGACGGCAGCCGCGACATCGGCCAGCTGTCGGGCGGCATGAAAAAGCGCGTCGCGCTGGCCCAGGCGCTGGTGGCGGTGCCCGACGTGCTGCTGCTCGACGAGCCGACCAACCACCTCGACCTCGATTCGATCGACTGGCTGGAGAACCTGCTGTGCGGCTTCAAGGGCAGCGTGATGCTGATCACCCACGACCGCGCCTTCCTCGATGGCGTGGCCACCCGCATCCTCGAACTGGACCGCGGCATCCTGCGCAGCTACCCCGGCAACTTCAGCGCCTACGAGCGTTTGAAAGAAGAGCAGCTGGCGTCCGACGCGCTGGCCGGCGCCCGCGCCGACAAGCTGCTGGCGCAAGAAGAAGTGTGGATTCGCAAGGGCGTCGAAGCCCGCCGCACCCGCAGCGTGGCACGCATCCAGCGCCTCGAGGTGCTGCGCTCGCAGCGCCAGGCGCGGCGTGATTCGCTGGGCCAGGTACGGCTGGAAATCGACGCTGGCGCGCCCAGCGGCAAGATCGTGGCCGAGCTGACCGACGTCTGCATGAGCTTTGGCGACCGCGCGACGCCCAAGCTGATCGTCAAGGATTTCACCGCCACCATCCTGCGCGGCGACAAGGTCGGTCTGGTCGGCCCCAACGGTGCGGGCAAGACCACGCTGCTCAAGCTGATCCTGGGCCAGTTGCAGCCCACCAGCGGCAAGATCCGCCAGGGCACCAAGCTGGAGGTCGCCTATTTCGACCAGATGCGTGCCGGGCTCGACCTCGACGCCACGCTGGCCGACACCATCAGCCCGGGCAGCGAGTGGGTTGAGTTCAACGGCCAGCGCAAGCACGTGATGAGCTACCTGAACGACTTTCTGTTCTCGCCCGAGCGGGCCAACAGCCCGGTGCGCACGCTGTCGGGCGGCGAGCGCAACCGGGTGTTGCTGGCGCGGCTGTTTGCGCTGCCGGCCAACGTGCTGGTGCTCGACGAGCCGACCAATGATCTGGACATCGACACGCTGGAGCTGCTGGAAGAACTGCTGCAGAACTACCCCGGCACGGTGTTCCTGGTCAGCCACGACCGGCGTTTTCTCGACAACGTGGTCACCAGCCTGATCGCCTACGAAGGCGACCTGGAGCCGGGCAAGTGGCGTGAATACGAAGGCGGCATCGAAGACTGGCGCCGCCAGCGCGCCCGCATGCTGGCGGCGCAGACCGCAGCCGCCGCGCCGGTGCGGGCGGCGGTGGCCGCGCCGACGGTGCCCGCGGCAGCGTCCGCCGCGGCCACGCCGGCCGCCAAGGGCCGCAAACTCAGCTACAAAGAGAAGCGCGAATTCGACGAACTGCCGGCACGCATCGCCGCGCTGGAGGCCGAGCAGAAGGCCATCACCGAACAACTGGCCGACAACGACCTCTACGCCAAAGCATCGGCCCAGGTGCCGCTGCTGCAAGCCCGCTTCGCGCAGATCGACGACGCACTGCTGGCGGCGATGGAGCGCTGGGAAGCGTTGTCGGCGCCGGCCTGATGCCGGGCTTGCTGCTGCTCGGCTTGCTGGTGCACCGGTGGCTGATGCACCGGTGCCTGGTGCGGCGGGATCGCATACTGACCGTGCGCTGAGCGCGCCGATGAGTCTGGCTCAGTCCGAGATCGCCTGGTAGACCAGTTGGCGCAGCAGATTTCGGTGGTAGTTACGCATCGCGCCGGGTGACTGCATCATCATCACGCCGACGATTTGTTCCTTGGGGTCGACCCAGAACGCGGTACCGGCGTAGCCACCCCAGTTGTAGTCGCCTGCGCTACCGGGCGTGGGCGCCTGCCCGTCGGTGGGCCGCACGGCCAGCCCCAGGCCGAAGGTGTATTGCGACGGATACAGCACATTGCCGCCAGGGCTCTGGGCGATGGGGATGCGCGGGCCCAAATGGTCGGATGTCATCCAGCGCACGGTGTTGCGCGACAGGATGCGCTGGCCGTCCAGCGTGCCACCATTGAGCATCATCTGAGAAAACCGCAGAAAGTCGGCTGCAGTGGAGACGGTGCCGGCGCCGCCCGAATCGTTGCCCGGCGGCTTCGAGACATCGATCAGCTTGAACGCAAGGCCGGTGGCCGGGTCTTTGTCGAACGAGGCGGCCAGCCGACTGGCCTTGGCCTCGGGCACATGGAACGCGGTGTCCTTCATGCCCAGGGGCTTGAAGATGCGGTCGGCCATGAAGTCGCCCAGCCGTTGTCCCGACACGGCCTCGATGACGCGGCCCAACACATCGGTCGACAGGCTGTACTCCCACGCCGTGCCGGGCTGGCGCAGCAGCGGCACCGCAGCCAGCCGGGTGACTTGCTCGGCCGGGCTCAGGTCACGGGTGTCGAAGTCGATGGTGCCGGGCTTGTACAAGCCGGCTTGCGTCAAAGCCTCTTTGTAGGCGGCGTTGTTGCTGAGCTCGCCATAACCGAGGCCTGAGGTGTGTCGAAGCAGGTCTTGCACGGTCATCGGCCGCGCCGGCTCGGTGCCAGTGCCGGTGCCGGTGTATACCTTCAGGTCCTTGAAGGCCGGCAGGTGTTTGGCCACCGGATCGGACAGCTGCAGCCGGCCGTCCTCGACCAGGATCATCGCCCCGACCGATGCCATCGGCTTGGTCATCGAGTAGATGCGAAAGATCGAATCCGCCGCCATCGCATCGGGTTTGTTGGGGTCACGCAGACCAAAGGCCTTGGCATAGACCAGCTGGCCCTTGCGGGCCACCATGATGACGGCGCCGGGCAGCGCCTTGTCAGCGATCTCCTTGTTGAAAGCGACGGTCAGCATCTCCAGCCGCTGGGCTGACATGCCGGCGTCTGCTGCATTGGCGGTTCGCATGCCGGATGGCGCCGAGCCCGCCCCCGACGGCGGCAATTGAGCGCAGGCGGCCAACGCCAAGGCGACGGCAAGCAGTGCCAGTCTGCCGCCGCGGCGCGCCCCATGCTGTAGCGGCCTGAACTCAACCTGTGTCGTCGTCATGAATATCCTTTGATTTTTGGACCCGCAAAAACGGATGCTATGGCGGCCCAGTCAGCAATCAATAGGGGTTTCGGCGACCGCTCGGGTGCTGCGTTGCTCGCGGCCCTGCGGGTAGGATCACTGGCCCCCTCATGATGTGGAGAACGAATGTGATCCCCAAGAACACGATCTGCCTCTGGTACGACGGCACCGCCCTGGACGCCGCCAAGTTTTATGCCGAGACCTTTCCGAACAGCGCGGTGGGGGCGGTGTATCGCGCGCCCGGCGACTATCCTGCGGGCAAGCAGGGCGATGTGTTGACGGTCGAGTTCAGCGTCATCGGCATCCCTTGTCTAGGCCTCAACGGTGGCCCTGCGTTCAAGCACCACGAGGCTTTTTCGTTCCAGGTGGCGACGGACGACCAAGCTGAAACCGACCGCTTGTGGAATGCGATTGTCGGTAATGGCGGTCAGGAAAGCGCCTGCGGCTGGTGCAAGGACAGATGGGGCCTGTCGTGGCAGATCACGCCACGCGCCCTCACGGCCGCGATGGCCGATCCTGATCGCGCCGCGGCCAAGCGTGCGTTCGACGCGATGATGCAGATGAGAAAGATCGACATCGCGGTGATCGAAGCGGCCCGGCGCGGCTGATGTTCCTGAGTCCGTTTGCGATTGCCGCCGCTGCGCCGCTGCGCCGCATCGGTCGAATGACGGCTTGATGTCGGTGAGTAACGCGGCGCTATCGATGACGGGCCCGCGCCCGGCGCAGGCGGGCACTGGCGCTGGTCACCAGACCGGCGATGCCGTTTGGGAACAGGCACAGGAACAGGATCAGCACCACGCCGTAGATCAATGGCGTGTTCGACATCTGCAATGAGCTGGCAGACGCGCCGACCACGAGAAAGATGAACTGCAAACAGACCGCGCCATAGAGCGCCCCGCTCAGCGAGCCCAGGCCGCCGACCGCGATGCCAATCAGGAAACCGAAGGACAGGAACAAACCGAACATGCCCGGCGCGACGTAACGCATGGACAACGCACCCAAGCCGCCAGCCATGCCCACCAGCATCGCGCTGATGCCGAAAATCGCGGCCTTGTAGTACGCGCTGTCGATGCCCATGGACTGCGCGGCGATCGGATGATCCCGAATGGCGATGGCCACGCGACCCACACGTCCGCGCAGCAAATTGAACGTCAGCCAGAACGTCACGGCGACGAACAGCAAGGCCAGCCAGTAGATCCATTGGTCGAAACGCAGCGGCAGCCCAAACGGCACCGTGGGTTGGTCGATGCTCAGGCCTTGTGCACCGCCGGTCCAGTGTTCAACGCCCTTCCACTTGGCCAGGCTGGGCAGCACCGCGCCGAGCGCAAAGGTGGCCATCGCCAGGTGCATGGGCTGCAGTCGAAGCACCGGCAGACTGAACAGGAAACCGACCCCCAGGCACACGATGCCGGCCACCGGCACCGCGACCCAGTGCGCCACACCGGCATGCACGACGAGCAAGGCCGTCGCGTACGCGCCGACCGCGTAGAACGCACCGTGGCCCAGCGATATCTGACCGTTGTAGCCCACCAGCAGGTTCACCCCGATCAGCGCGAGCGCGTAGATCAAGATGTTGCTGAACCGGAACAGTTGGAAGTCGGTCGCCAACAACGGCACCGCGGCAAGTGCGGCCACGAGCGAGACGATCAGCACAACCGATACCCGCTGTAAGCCGCCAGTTGGCCTGCGGGGTGTTTTCGCCAACACCGGGGTGAGGGGGTCTTGTCTAGCCATTGGCGCTGGGGGGGGAAGGGGCGGGGTGGGCGGCGGCGGGAGCGCGCATGTCGGCGATGGAGTTTCAAGTAACCCATCGTACCGGGCGGCCGCGATGGATCGCGCGTGAGCAGGCGGCAGGCGGCCTGCGGACGATGCGTTCATGACCGCACGCCTTCCCACGCTCATGCGGGCTTGATGCCCGAACGGCGTACCACCTCGCGCCACTCCGCCCGGTCGCGCCGAATCCACTCGGCGAAGTCCTCGGGCGAGTTGCCGATGGCTGTACGGCCAGCCAGGTCGTAAGCCGCCCGAATTTCGGGGCTCTGCAGCGCAACGGCAATCTCACGCTGCAGCCGGGCCACCGCCGCCGCCGGTGTGCCAGCCGGCGCCACGATGCCGACCCAAGCCAGGCCGATGCCGGCAATGCCTGCTTCAGCAAAAGTCGGCACTTCCGGCAGGGCCGCCAAGCGCTTGTCGCCCGTGACGGCGATGGCCCGC
The DNA here is from genome assembly GCA_043749575.1 of Burkholderiaceae bacterium. Classification (GTDB taxonomy): domain Bacteria; phylum Pseudomonadota; class Gammaproteobacteria; order Burkholderiales; family Burkholderiaceae_C; genus Pseudaquabacterium. The sequence goes on from JAYVDE010000636.1 coordinate 7,766, forward strand.
AGCTTGCCGGCCTGCACCAGCGGTACCGTGGCCGATGTGCCTTCCATCGCCAACGGGACCTCGCCCGCGATCAGCGCCTGCAGCAACGGCGGACCGCCCCGGTAGGGCACATGCGGCAGGTCGATGCCGGCGCTCAGCTTGAACTTCTCCATGAAAATGTGCGGCGGCCGGGCGACGCCGGAACTGCCATACATCAACCGCCCCGGGTTTTTTTTGGCTTCCTGCACCAGGTCCATCAGGGTGCGCGGCGCAAAGTTCGGGTGGGCCACCAACAGCTGCGGGCCGGTGTAAAGCACGGTCACGGGCGCGAAGTCGCGCACCGGGTCGTACGGCAGGCGTTCGTACAGCCACGGGTTGACGGTCAGCTCGACAAAAGACGTGATCGCCAATGTGTGGCCGTCTGTTGATCGGCTGGCAAGAAGACAGCAATTGGATCGCGCAGCAGGTGGCTAGCGGTCGGCACTCGGTGGTGGCGACCCCGGCGTTCTGGCAGCAGCATGGCCTGCCCGGAGATCCCGATGAACTGACGCGCTATCCGTGTCTGGGCCATCGCGTGCCGCGCGGCGTCGTCATTGACCGTTGGCAGTTCGTTCGCGGCAACGAAGGGCGGCAAGTGGCGATCACGACCCCGATGGTCTTCGACGACCGCGACGCACTCGCTGGACGGCTGGCCGATCGGAAGGCGGACACCGCCGCAGCCGCTGGCTGACAAGTCAGCCGGGGTAGCGCAGAACGGGGCATCGGATCTGACGGTCTGGAGCAGCCGCTGATGGCCGTTATGCAAGTCTTGCCATAACGGCCATTATGAGAAGACCTCGGTTATGACAA
>JAYVDE010000637.1:0-3140 GCA_043749575.1 Burkholderiaceae bacterium
CCAGGACGGCGATGCCTACTGGAAAGCGTTGCAGGCGCAGGCCGGCCTCATCGTGGCGAAGGGCGGCACGCCAATCCTTCTGCTGGACAACGCCACCCGCCCCGACTGGGTGTGGGACTGGCAGCACGCGGATTTCGATGCCACGCACAAGCGGCCCGACGATCTCCAGGTCAGGCGCCGTGAAGGGCAAGGCGCCGGGTACCAGTGTGACTTCAACGAGATCGAGGTCTACGTCGCGCCGCTGCCGATTGGTCAGTCGATCTTGCTGTCGAGTGAGGTGTTCCGCGCCCTGACGTTCACCGACTACGGTGAAGGTCGGTTTGTACGGGTTGAGGTGGTTGAGCTCGAAGGCGTCAAGAACTTGGTGGACCTCAAACTCACTTTCTCGCGAAAGGTTGAGGTCGGTGAAACTCGGGTAGTCAGACTGGCGTATGTGCAGAGCAAGTGAGACATCCATCGTCAGACTTGGGGTGGCTGCGTCGGTGGCCCGCGCCTGTGGCAGACCGCCCGCGTCGGTGTTGTAAGCAGGAAAATGGAGGGGAAGATGAGTACAGCGCCCAAGAAGAAGCAATTGACCGTGATGGTGTCGTCCACCGTCTACAGCATCGAAGAGCTGCTGGAGAAGATCTACGCCACGCTCACGGCCTTTGGCTATGAGGTGTGGATGTCGCACAAGGGCACGCTGCCCGTCAGCTCCACGCGCACGGCGTTCGAGAACTGTCTGCACGGAGTAGAGCAATGCGACCTGTTCCTCAGCCTTATCACGCCGCAGTACGGCTCTGGCGTGCCGGGCAAGGGTGAGATGTCCATCACCCACCAGGAACTGATCAGGGCCATCGAGCTGAATAAGCCGCGATGGATATTGGCGCATAGCGACGTGGTGTTTGCGCGTACCTTGCTGATGAACTTGGGCCATGACACGGCGGAGAAACGCGCCGCGTTGGGGCTGAAGAAGAACAAGGTCATCGACGATTTGCGCGTCATCGACATGTACGAGGCCGCCATCCGCCATGACGTGCAGATGCCCGACCGCAAGGGTAACTGGGTGCAGAAGGTCATGAATCCTGATGACGCGCTGCTGTATGCGTCGTCCCAGTTCTTCCGCTACCAGGAGGCGGAGAGCTTCGTGGCCGAGCACCTGCGTGACCCACAAACCGTGGCCCGCAAGCTCAAGGAAAGGAAGTAGCCATGATCAGCGATGTGTTGCTGCAGCAGATTGCCCAGGGCGAGGGGCTGCACTCCGAGTTCCGGCGTGGGCTGGACAACCTGGAGTCATTGGCGGAAGTGGTGTGCTCCTTTCTGAATACGCAGGGCGGCACGATCTTCTGCGGCGTTGGCGACGATGGCCAGGTGATCGGGCTGTCGCCGGCCGAGCAAGACCCGCAGCGCGTTCGTGGCGTGCATCAGGCATTGGCCGACAGGTTGACGCCATCGGCCTTGTTCACGGTCAGCCTGGACGACCTGGACGGCAAATCGGTGCTGACCATCGAGGTGCCGGAAGGCAAAGACAGGCCCTACATCTGCACCGACCGTGTCTTTCTGCGCCGAGGCGGCAACACCGAGGCGGCGGACGCACGGTCGCTGCGTGAGATGGTGCAGACCAAGGCGGTGAGCGCTGAACGCTGGGAGCGGCGGCCCTCCATGGCGATGGAAGACGGCGACCTCGACCACGAGGAAGTGCAAGCCATGGTGAGTGAGGCCGGCACGGCTGAGCGGCATCGCTTTGCAACACCCGAAGACGACGAAGCCGTGTTGGCCCAACTGGGGCTGTCAGGCGCCCGCGGTTACACGCAAGGTGCTGACGTGCTGTTCGCGCGCAACCCGGCTTTGCGCCACCCTCAGACGCGCGTTCGACTGATTCGCTACGCCGCCGGCAAAACGGCGAGCGAGTATTTGGACGACCGGCAGTTGCAGGGGCCGTTGGTCCGGGTGCTCAGCCAGGCGTTCGACTGGATTCGTGGGCAACTGCCGATGGAGCAGCGCTTCGAGGCTGATCCTAAGGCGCCCTTGGTTCGCCAGGCGCGAATGGCCTACCCCGAAGCGGCCGTGCGCGAGGGCCTTGTGAACGCGTTCGCACACCGTGACTACGCTGGCTTCTCTGGCGGGCTGACGGTGAGCGTGCATGCCGACCGCATCGAGATCTGGAACGCAGGGCGCCTGCCCGACGGGTTGAGCCCGGCCGCTCTGCGGCGCAATCATCCCTCGTTGCCTGCCAACCCGGACGTGGCCCAGGTCCTTTACCTGCGTGGGCTGATGGAGCGCATTGGCCGAGGCACGCAGAAGATCATCCAGGCTTGTGTGGACCAGGGGCTTCGCCCGCCACAATGGGAAGATCGTGAGACGGGGGTGACGCTCACGCTGTGGGGGCCGGGCGGTGCGCCAGCCGGGGTGGCGTCGCTCAACGCGCGCCAGCAGGCGTTGCTGGGCGCGATGAAGGTGGATGAACGCATTCGGCCGGCCGAGTACCGAGAGCGGTTTGCGGCCGATGTGTCTGAACGCCAGGCTCGGCGCGATCTGGTGGCGATGGAGGAACTGGGCCTGTTGCGGGTGGACGGCGCCGGTGCTTCCACTGCCTACGTGCGGACAAATCGGACATGAAGACCGCCCAACCGGACACGATCCGGACATCGCTTGCCTCTGCCTCGGCGCATCCCGCGGGCGACGAAGCGGCTAAGTAGTTGATTCGCTTTGGCCTCGCTCGGCCACTGCAGGCGGCATCATGTGCCTGACCTCTTCGAACCGGACATCCACCGGACATTGTTCGCTTCGGCGCTGACACCCACCCACCATGTTGCCTTCCCTTCTTGCGCGTGACATTCAGCAGGGTCTGAAGCAGTTTCTCGTTTTCGGCTTCGAGCCGGCCGACGCCTTCATGGGGTCGCCTCAGAATTCGGATCGCAAAGTACCAGGCGGTGCTGCAAGGCCATACGGCGTTGTTCACCACCGCCGGCCAGATGCTCAGCGAGCTCGCCGCGCTGGACAGCGATTCGGCCCTGCGGCGGCGCCTGCAACACTACACCGCCCCGGACCTGCTGCTCATCGACGAGGTCGGCTACCTCTCGTATTCCAACCGTCATGCCGACATGCTCTTCGAGTTGATCAGCCGGCGCTACCTGTGCAAAAGCACGCTGGTGACGACC
>JAYVDE010000638.1:0-8572 GCA_043749575.1 Burkholderiaceae bacterium
CGCGCCCACCCGCTGTGCCCGTCAGCCTTTAACTACAAAGAGCAGGCCGACAACGACTCGATGCTCAACACCCCGCCCACCTACGGCATCTACATCGCCGGGCTGGTATTCAACTGGATCAAAGCGCGTGGTGGTTTGACGGCGATGGCAGCGCACAACCGCGCCAAGGCCGCCGTGCTGTACGACTACCTCGACCAGAGCGCGTTTTTCAGCAATCCGATCAACCGCGCCGACCGCTCGCTGATGAACGTGCCGTTCAAGCTGCGCGACGAAAAACTGGACGATGTCTTTCTCAAAGGCGCGGTGGCGCGCGGCATGGTGCAGCTGAAGGGCCACCGCTCGGTGGGCGGCATGCGGGCGTCGATCTACAACGCGATGCCGATCGAAGGGGTGCAGGCGCTGGTGGCCTACATGAAAGAATTTGAGGCCGCGCATGGTTGAACGGGGGTCTGAGCGCGGGTCTGAACGCCCGGCTGACCGGCTTGGCGTGTTGGTGCTCAACCAGATTTCGGCCAGTGGCTTGTCAAGGTTGCCGGCCACCACCTACCGAGTCGGCAAGGATGTGACCAACCCGGCCGCGTTGCTGCTGCGCTCGGCCGACTTGCACGGTGTGACGATCGCCGCCAGCGTGCGTGCCATTGGCCGCGCCGGCGCGGGCACCAACAACATACCCGTCGAGGCCATGAGCCAGCGCGGCGTGCCGGTGTTCAACGCCCCCGGCGCCAACGCCAACGCGGTGAAAGAGCTGGTACTCACGGGCATGTTGTTGGCCGCGCGCCAGATCGCGCCGGCGCTGCGTTTTGTGGCCACGCTGGATGTCACCGCGCCTGAGCTGGACAAGGTGGTTGAAGACGGCAAGAAAGCCTTTGCCGGCTACGAGTTGGCCGGCCAGACGCTGGGCGTGATCGGGTTGGGCAAGATCGGCTGCCTGGTGGCCGACGCCGCCATCAAGCTGGGCATGAACGTGCTCGGCTTCGACCCGGAGATCACCGTCGACGCCGCCTGGAGCCTGCCCTCGCAGGTGCGGCGCGCGGCCAGCGTGAATGACGTGCTGAAGAATTCGCAGTTCGTCACCTTGCATGTGCCACTGGTAGACGCCACCCGTCACCTCGTCAACGACGCCAACATCGGCCTGATGCGCGCAGGCTCGGTGCTGCTGAACTTCAGCCGCGAGGGCGTGGTCAGTGATAGCGCGGTGCTCGATGCGCTGGACAGTGGCCACCTGGGCCAGTATGTGTGCGACTTTCCGGGCGCCGCGCTGCACGGCCAGCCCCAGGTGGTGGCATTGCCGCACCTGGGCGCGTCCACCCGCGAGGCCGAGGAAAACTGCGCCGTGATGGTCGTCGACCAGCTGCGCGACTACCTGGAACACGGCAACGTCAGCAATGCGGTGAACTTTCCGCAGGTCAGCATGCCGCGCGAGTCGGCTTACCGTTTGGCCATCGCCAACGCCAACGTGCCCAATATGCTGGGTCAGATCTCGACCGCCATGGCCCAGGCCGGCTTGAACATCCACAACATGGTGAACAAGTCGCGCGGTGGCATGGCCTACACCCTGGTCGATGTCGACAGCCCCGTCACGCCCGAGGTGCAAGCCGGCATTGCCGCCATTCACGGCGTGCTGGCGGTGCGCTACTTGCCGGCGGCTTGAGCGCGGCCGGGCCTGCCGACCCCAGCGGCGGCTCGGTGCGATCCGACCCCCGACCCCAGACCCCCTACCCCGGCCGCCGCCCCCACCATGCCCCGCATCCTGATCGCCGGTTACCAGCACGAGACCAACACCTTCGCCCCCAGCCTGGCCGATTGGGCCGCGTTCAACCGCGGGGACTCGTTCCCGGCCTTTGTGCAGGGCAGGGCGATGGTCGACCAGCTGGCGGCCGTCAACATCCCCATTGGCGGCTTCATCGACGCGGCACAGCGCCGCGGCTGGACGCTGCTGCCCTCGTGCTGGGCGGGCGCGATCCCGTCGAGCTTTGTCACCCGCGACGCCTTCGAGCGCATCGCCGGCACGATCTGTCAAGACGTGAGCGCCGCGCTTGCCGGTGGGCTGGACGGCATCTACCTCGACCTGCACGGCGCCGCAGTGGCCGAGCACGCCGCCGACAGCGAAGGTGAACTGCTGGGCCGGCTGCGCGCGATCGTCGGCCCCCAAGTGCCGATCGTCGCCAGCCTCGACCTGCACGCCAACGTCACCCACCGCATGCTGCGCGAGGCCGACGCGCTGGTCAGTTACCGCACCTACCCGCATGTCGACATGGCCGACACCGGCGTGCTGGCGGCCGAGTTGCTGGCGCGGCGGTTGAAGGCCGGCCAGCGTTTGCCCCAGCACGCGCGCCGCCTGCCCTTCCTGATCCCGCTCAACGCGCAGAGCACCTGGCTGCAGCCGGCCCAGGGCTTGTACGAAGCGCTGGCCGAGCTCGACCAGCGCTTTGGCACGCTGCTGAGCTTTTGCATGGGCTTCCCGGCGTCTGATTTCGACGAATGCGCGCCGATGGTCTGGGGCCATGGTGAACAAGCCGAGACGGCGGTGGCGCAGCTGTTCGCGCTGGCCAGCGAGCCGACCCAGTGGCGGGGCGAGATCCTGCCCGCACGCGAAGCCGTGGTGCAGGCGATGGCGCTGGCCGAACGGGCGTCCAAGCCGGTCGTCATTGCCGACACCCAGGACAACCCCGGCGCCGGCGGCGACAGCAACACCACCGGCCTGCTGCACGCCCTGCTGGCCCAGGGCGCCGGCCGCCAATACCCGGGCCAGGTGGCCTTGGGCCTGCTGTTCGATGCCGCCGCTGGCCGCGCCGCGCTGGCGGCCGGGGTCGGCGCCGAGCTCGACCTGGCGCTGGGCACTGCGGTGGCCACCTTCACCGGCAGTTTGAGCGATCCGCCGCTGCGCGGCCGATTCAAGGTGCTGGCGGTCAGTGATGGCCGCGTCACGCTGAAGGGGCCGATGATGCGCGGCCTGTCGGTCAACTTGGGGCCCAGCGCGTGTCTCGAGATTGACGGTGTGCGCATCGCCGTGGTCAGCGGCAAGAAGCAGCTGCTCGACCGCGAACTGCTGCGCATGGTGGGCATCCACGCCGAACAGATGCGGATCATCGTGGTCAAGAGTTCCAACCACTTCCGCGCTGATTTCCAGCCGGTCGCCAGCGCGGTGCTGGTGGCCAAGGCCGCCGGTCCGATGGCCGCCGACCCGGCCGACCTGCCGTGGCGCCACCTGCCTGAGGGCATCCGCCGCCGGCCCTGAGCCAGGCGGCGCGCGGCTCGTTGCTGACGTTGGTTGGTTGCCAGAGAGCGGGCGTTGATGGGCCCGCGCGTGCGCGCCAGCCCACCCCGACGCACCACCTTCACCACCGCGGCGTTGATGTGTTGAGGGACGCATCGATCACCCGGTGGCCTCGGCCACCCACTGGCGTCGAAGTGCTTTGCAGCTCAACTACAAAAGGCACCCGACCGCAGCCGACCGCAACGAGCCGTCAACCGCCACCCAACCGCCACCCAACCGCCAGGCGAAAACAGGCTGCCAGCAGCAGCCCGTCAATCTGCTGGCGCGGCACGCTCGCGCAGCCGCATGCGCAGCCCTACCGGCGCCATCGTGAACGACAGATGTTCGCGCGGCTCGGTGCCATCGGCGGTGGCCACGTCGGCGATGTCGAAGCGGCCCAGCAGCGTGGCCATGGCCATTTTCATTTCCAGCAAGGCCAGGTAGCGGCCCGGGCAGATGCGGGGGCCCGCGCCAAATGGCATCGACACGCGCTTGATCGCGGTGGCCGCCTGGGCCGGCCCGCCCGCGTCCAGCCAGCGTTCGGGCAAAAAGCGGCTGGCCTGCGGCACATGCGCGTCCTGCAAGGCGTCGTGACGCATCAGGCCGATCACCACCGCGCCCGCCGGCAGCAAGACATTGCCGACCACGGTGTCGCGCTCGGCTTGCAGCGGCATCAGCGGCGCCACTGGCTTCAGCCGCATCGTCTCGTGGGCGCAGGCTTCGACAAAATCGAGCTGCTCGATCTGGGCCAGCGTGGGCGCGACACCATCGCCGCAGACCCGCCGTACCTCGTCGGTGGCCTGCGCCAGCGCCAGCGGATGGCGCCACAGCAACCAGATCATCCAGGCGATGGTGTTGGCGGTGGTGTCCTCGCCGGCCAGCAGCATCGTCAGCACGTTGCCGGCCACCTGATGGTCGTCGATGCCACTGTCGGGCGCGTCGGCCGCCACCAGCATGGCTTCCAGCAGGTTGCGCGGCTGCTCACGCAGCGTGGGTTCAGCCTGCAGGCGGGCCCGGGCCTGGGCGACAAAACCGTCGACCGCAGCGTTCACCTCCAGCATGCTTTTCTGCAGCTGCCGGTCGGCCTGCGACTTGAACCAGCGCCAGACCGGAAACGGCGCCACCAGGCGCCGCGACAGCGCCGGGAAGATCTTGTCGAGGTGCTGCTGGATCACGTCGTGGTCGGATTCCAGCGTGTTGACCTCGGCGCCGAAGGCCAGCCCGGCGATGGTGTCGACGGTGTAGCGCATCAGGTCGGCCTGCAGGTCGATCGCCTGGCCGCCCAGCGCGGCGCGCTGCCAGCGGCCGGCCAAGCGCTGTGCCACGCCCTGCAGCGCCGGGAAGTAGCGCCTGACATGCGCCGGGTCGAAGCCATGCATCACCATGCGTCGCTGGCGTTTCCATTCGTCGCCGTTGGCGCCGAAGACGCCGGGCTTGAGGCCCATCTCCAGGCCGATCTGTTGCAAGCGCAGCGTGCGCCGAAAGCCGTCGGGCCGGTCGCGCAAGGTGGCGGCCACCACCCGGTGGTCGCTGACCACCAGCGTGCGCCAGCGGCCGAAGCGCACCTGGTAGACCGGGCCGTACACCGCCGCCCAGGCCTCCAGCTGCTGGTGCAGCCGGCCCGGCCGCAGCTGCAGCGCATTGCCCAGCAGCGGCACGCCGCGCGGTCCGGGCAGATCGGCCAGGCGGCGGGTGGGCGGGTCGATCACGGCGGTCGGAACCTCGTGTCCGGCAGGGCAGCCCGGGCTGGAAGGGCCGGTGGCGGTGGCGGTGGCGGCGGGGCGGTCTATCAAGCTGTCGGTAGGCATGTGAACTCCGTGCAATCGGGCGAGTCTCGGGGCCAGGCCCGCCCAGGGTCAACCGGGTTCTACCCGCCTGGCTGGCGTTGCCAGCGGTGAGCGGCCCGCTGCCTCGCCGGGCTGGCCGGCAAGGCGGTCTGGCTTGGGCAAAAATGGGCTGTTCACGACGGGAGCCTGAATGAGACACGAAAAAGCGCTTCTAGGTCTGGTCGAGCTGGTGCGCCAAGGCCGCCTGCCGCGCCGCGAGGCCATCGCCCGCCTGGTGGCGGTCGGCCTGAGCGTGCCGATGGCCTCGGTGCTGTTGATGGCCACCGGCATGGCGCAGACTGCGGGCACCGCACCGGCCTACAAACCCAGCCAGCGCGGCGGCGGCGGGGCCTTGCGCATGCTGTACTGGCAGGGCCCCACGCTGCTGAACCCGCACTTCGCCACCGGCAGCAAGGACAACGACGGCTGCCGCTTGTTCCACGAGCCACTCGCCACCTGGGATGCCGACGCCCAGCTGCAGCCGGTGCTGGCCGCCGAGATCCCCAGCCGCGACAACGGCGGCCTGTCGGCCGACGGCAAGACAGTGGTCTGGAAGCTCAAGCGCGGCGTCAGCTGGCACGACGGCGCGCCGTTTACTGCCGACGACGTGGTCTTCAACGCCCAGTACGCCAGCGACCCGGCCACCGCGGCCACCACCGTCGGCGTCTACCAGGGCTTGAAGGTCGAGAAGATCGATGCACACACCGTGCGGGTGGTGTTCGACAAACCCACGCCGTTTTGGCCGCAGATCTTCGCGAGCACGCAGCTGATCCCCCAACATCTTCATGCGCCCTACCTGGGTGCCAAGTCGCGCGAGGCGCCGGCCAACTTCAAGCCCGTGGGCACGGGCCCCTACCGGTTCGTCGACTTCAAGCCCGGTGATCTGCTGCGCGGCGAGCTCAACCCGAATTACCACATGCCCAAGCGGCCGCACTTCGACACGGTGGAGCTGAAGGGCGGTGGCGATGCGGTGTCGGCCGCCCGCGCGGTGCTGCAGACCGGCGAATACGACTTTGCCTGGAACCTGCTGGTCGAGGACGAGGTGCTCAAGCGCATGGAGACCAGCGGCAAGGGCCGGGTGGTCACGCACCTGGGCAGCTCGGTCGAGTTCATCCAGCTGAACTTCTGCGACCCGGCGAGCGAGATCGACGGCGAGCGTTCGCACCCCAAGAGCCGGCATCCGGTGTTCAGCGATCCGGCGGTGCGCCAGGCGATGGTGCTGCTGCTCGACCGCGTCAACATCCAGGCCGTGCTGTGGGGCCGTGGCGGTGTGGCCACCGCCAACATCGTCAACAGCCCGGCGCGGTTTCGCAGCCCCAACACGCGCATCGAGTTCAGCGTCGACAAGGCCAATGCCGTGCTCGACGCGGCCGGCTGGAAGCGCGGCAGCGGTGGCGCCGGCGCCGTTCGCGAGAAAGACGGCCGCAAGCTGCGCTTCGTGTTCCAGACCTCGGTCAACGGCATCCGTCAGAAGACGCAAGCGATCCTCAAGCAAACCTGCCAGAAGGCCGGCATCGAGCTGGAGCTGAAGGCCATCACCGCCGCGGTGTATTTCTCGTCGGACGCCGGCAATCCCGACACCGCGGCCAAGTTCGGCGCCGACCTGCAGATGTACGGCATCAGCGGCGGACCCGATCCCGAGCGCGGCATGGACGCCTATGTGTCGTGGGAGCTGGCCAGCAAGGCCAACAAATGGCAGGGCCGCAACATCAGCCGCTGGCGCAGCGAGGCCTTCGATGCCGCCTACCACGCGGCCGAGGCCGAGCTCGACCCGATCAAGCGCGCGGCGCAGTTCATCCGCATGAACGACCTGCTGGCGGCTGACCAGCACGTGGTGGCGCTGATGCACCGCGCTGATGTCGATGGCCTGGGTGCCAAGCTGGTGGCGCCGCGTGGTTTTGGGGCCTCGCTCGGCCTGCTGCACCACTGGTACCGTGACGCCTGAGCACGCCAGGAACGTGCCGCCGCCTGCAAATCGTCATCAAGCCGGCCATCAAGCCCGCCATCAAGCGTGCGGCGGCAATTGCTGCAGACCACGCACCGGCGAGCCGAGGATCAGCGCCGCCTGCAGGCAAAAACCCGGCAGCGCGAGCACCAGGCAGGCCGACGTAGCCCATTGCGCAGCCCATTGCGCGCCCACCGCCGCGCCCAGTGCCGCCCCCAGTGCCGCCCCCAGCGGCCGCGCGCCCATGTTGACGGTGAGAAAGATCGCCGCCACCCGGCCCAGCAGGGCCTGATTGCAGCCGGATGGCGCGCCGGGTGTCCCGGGCTCGATAGCAGTGCCGTGCTCGCCAAGTCAGCATCGGCGAATGCCGAAGCCACTTTGCCCGGTTCCAACGCCGATGCCGCCGCTGCCGCCGATGCCGCCCACGCCTGCCGTCGGCCTGCCGGGCCGGCCGCTTCACGATCTGATACCGGGCCGCCGATGCGCCCGGCGCTGATCCCGCCGCTGCTGGCGATTGCCTGGGGGCTGAACTGGCCGGCGGTCAAGATCATGCTGTCGGTGCTGCCGCCTTTTGCCGCGCGCGGCCTGGGGCTGGGCGCTGGCGTGGTGCTGCTGTTCGCGCTGGCCTTGGTGCGCCGCCTGCCGCTGTGGCCACAACGCGCGGCCTGGCCTGCGGTGGCCATCGGCGGCGTGCTCACCGTAGCGGTGTTCAACATCTGCACCGCGTTTGCGCAGCTCAGCACGTCGACCTCGCGCGCCGCGGTGCTGACCTTCACGATGCCGATGATGTCGGCCGCACTGGCCTGGTGGGTGCTGGGTGAGCGGCCCGACCGCCGCGGCGCCCTTGCGCTGGCGCTGGGCGGCGCCGGCGTGGCCGTGTTGGCCGTGCCGGTGCTGCAGGGCCTGGCCGCGCCGCTGCAGCCCGTGGGCCCCGGCGCCGCCGCCGCGCCGGGCGCATCGGCCTGGGGCCTGCTGCTGCCGCTGGGCGCGGCGCTGGCCTGGGCGCTGGGCACGGTGGCCACCAAGCGCTGGCCGCCGCCGGGTGAGCGCATTGTGTTGACCGCCTGGCAGCTGGGCATCGGCGCGGCGGTGGCCAGTGCCGCCTCGCTGGTGTTCGGCGAACGGCTGCCCAGGGTCTGGCCGCCGCAGGTGCTGGTCGCGCTGGCCTGGCATGTGTTCATCGCCACTGCGGTGGCCTATGTGCTGTGGTACCGCTTGCTGGCGTCGGCCAGCGCCACCGTGTCGTCGCTGACCACGCTGGCGGTGCCGGTGGTCGGCGTGATCGGCGCGATGGCGCTGGTGGGCGACCGGCCTTCGGGCAGCGACTGGCTGGGCTTCGCTCTGGTGCTGGGCGGCGCGGCGCTGGCGGTGCTGCGGCTGGCAAAGCCGGCGTCCCCAGCCGCTGTCAAGGCCGACCCGCCGGCCACTTGAGCCTGCGCCAGCAGCCGAGGTGCATCAGCAAGCAGGCGACGACGGGCCGCTGGCCGGCCGGTAGAACGGCACGTCGCCCAGCAGGGTGGCGCGGTGCATCACCCGGCGGTAGAT